>JAFLKA010000496.1 GCA_022712735.1 Marinosulfonomonas sp.
ATCCCACCATCCGGTTACAGCATCCATTGCATCCCTCCTGTCAAATTTCGCGCGTCAATTAGTGCAGTCAGCGGTGGCGCATATTTCATGCGCTACCGCTGACTGCTAAAGGGTTAGCCTTTGCCCCATTCTGGATTATGGATCGGGAACGGGAAGATTTTCAATGCATAGGCTTCGAGCGAGCCATTGTTGATCAGCTCACGGATTGCCGCGCTCAGGCGTTCACGCAGCTCGTCTTGCCCTTGGCGCAAGCCAATGCCGACGCCGATACCAAAGAATTCAACTTCGCTGATGGCAGGGCTGACAAAGGCAAATTTGTTGCCCTCTTCTTTGCTTAGGAACCGCAGTTGCGCCTTCATCGGGTTGGTCATGATCATATCGACACGGCCGTTTTGCAGATCAAGGTATAGTGGCTCGGACCCGTCATAGAGCACGATTTCAGCGCCAGGCAGTTTGGCATTGAACCAGTTCTCGTAGGTAGAAGCCCGTTCTAGCCCGACGCGAAGGCCGTCAAAACTGGCGGCAATCGGCGCGCCGGAATCGTTGAACAGGTTCAAATCAGCATCCGCCAGACCAATCAGGCGGCCAACGGAATCACGATACGGGCCGGAGAAATCTATTTTCTCCATTCGGGTGTCCGTGATCGACATCGAGGCCACGATCAGGTCGAACTTATTGGCCAAAAGTGCGGGGATCATCCCGTCCCATTGCTGGCAGACAAATTCCAGATCGGCACCGATAATTTCGGCAACCCCTTTGGCGACATCGACATCATATCCAGCCAATTCACCTTCAGCGGTGCGATAGTTGAACGGCGCGTATGTGCACTCCATGCCCACCCGCAATGTCTCGGATGACGCAGATCCTGCCGCAAGCAATGCAACAGCCCCGATGGCCAATGATTTAAGTGATAATAATTTCATAACATCCTCCTTGGTTGGTTTTGGTTTTGGTTTATTATTTTTGTTAGCGGGCGTTCGCGGCAATTGCGTCTATCGCTTCCACCACGCGGGTAACCTCGTCGTCGGTGTTGTAATGGGCCAACCCAATCCGCACGACGCCCTCGTCCTCGGGAATATTCAGAAAACGGGTTGGCTCGTAGGCGTAATTGTGGCCATGCCAGACATATATACCAGATTCCGCCAGCAATTTGGCAATCTCGGATGGCGTCAACCTGTTGTGGCGGATTGAAATGGTGGGCACCCGTTGGTGCACGCGATTGGGGTTGGTGATGCCGAAAAACGAAATGCCGGGGATTTGGCCCAGCCCGTCAATCAGACGGTTGGTCATGGGTTCTTCAAAGTCGCGCGATTGTTTGTAGGCAGCGCCAATCAAGTCGCGCCGCGATCCCTCTGGCAAGGTTCTGCGCCCCATATCCTCAAAGTATTTGACCGTTGCCGACAGGCCCGCCAAAAGCTCGAACTGCGGCGTGCCCGTTTCAAACCGGTCCGGCAATGCGTCCGAAACACAGCGGCCTTTGTAGGGGTGAAGGGCGGCAAGTACCTCTTCCTTGCCCCAGATAATACCCAAATGCGGCCCGAAAAACTTGTAAGACGAACAGGCAAGATAGTCACAACCAAGCGCCTGAACATCCACCAGATGATGCGGGGCGAGCTGCACCGCATCGACAAAAACCTGCGCGCCTGCGTCATGTGCCATACGGGTCAATGCGGCGATATCGTTGATCGAGCCGGTCATGTTGCTTGCATAGTTCAAGCAAACCAGCCTGGTTTTATCGCTCAATGCCGCCGCCAAGTTTTCCGGCTCGATCAGCCATGTTTCGCGGTCAAATTCGACCCAGCGAATGGTCAGGTCTTTGTCTTTGGCTATTTCGAGCCAGGGGCCGATATTGCCTTCGTGTTCAACCCTAGAGACGATGATTTCATCGCCGGGCTGGAAATCACGGCAAATACTGCGCGACAGGTGAAACGTCAGGGAGGTCATGCTTTGGCCGATAATGATCTCTCTGACTGACGCCGCGCCCAGAAACACAGCCGCATCCTGATGTGCCTTTAACACGACCTCGTCGGTGCGCAGACTGGTGGTGAAATGCCCGCCCATATTACTGGCATCGGTCAACATATAACCGGCGACAGCTGCGGCAACGGATGCCGGAACCTGTGTGCCCGCCGGATTATCCAGATAGATACGATCCCGACCATCGTCAGTTTGTGATAACGCTGGAAACAGCGCCCGAATATCGGCAATTGGAAACACCGAAAACCCCCCGTTTTTTGGCCCACTGGTTGCAGTGCCAACTTTGATTATCCCGTTAGTATTTCGCGGATTTTCAAAAAGAGGTATCATCCTAAGGGATGATATACGGAAGAAGCCTAGCTGTTGAGTTCCATCATCTTCTGAACGAAGAGGTTAAACAATTCCACCTGCGAGGATATTTGCAGTTTGGCGTAGATGTTCCTGCGGTGGGTTTTTACCGTGGGCAGGGATATCCCGAGCACGGAAGCAATGGCATTGCTTGAATTGCCCTTAAGGATCATTTGCACCACGTCTTGTTCGCGTTCGGTCAGCACCTGTTCCCCGAAATCCAGAATCCGGAACTCGAGGTTCGGGTCCGCCTTTGACGTATCGAAATCCTGCGCACAGAATTCAAAATGCTTTATCAGAGCGCTCGATATTGCGGGGTAAATCGCCATAAGATGCGCATAACATTTCTGTGCCTGATCGCCCCCTTGAGCATTCAAAAAACACAGCTCCACCATCGTATTATCCGGCAACCGGATCAGCCCCAGCACCTCGACCATTTTTTTGGGCCAGCCGGGGGTGCGGTAGCCAATGGTCTCTTGATCATCTACCCAAATGTGGAAATCGCTCTGGGCAATTTCATCTTTCATACCGGCGGGCAGCAGAGCCGCCATCGTATAAACACCGGTGGCCACACTTTCTTTGAAGGCGCGGTAAACCGGGTTAATTACATAAGAATATTTTAGATAGTTTTCGATGCCGGTCTGGAAACTCTGGGCTTCTTTGAAGCATCCCAAGGAAATTGGCGCGTTGTTCTTGCTATACAGGCAGACGAAAAGCCCATCAAAGACCAAGTGTTGTCCGGTTAGTTCTGCAATTCTTGAGAAAAATGAATTGGAGCCGATTGCATCAATAACATCCGCATAGAAACTGCTGTGCGCAATTGGCTTGGCTGCAGATGTTAAGGCTTTGGCCATAGGGATAAATCTCTCTTTCTTCATATCTAAATGAATTAATCAGCGTGCC
>JAFLKA010000430.1 GCA_022712735.1 Marinosulfonomonas sp.
GTTCGCAGAATGCACAGCTGCTGAATATGATGTCGAGCTGGGGCAGAGCCTCACCGTGCCGCTTTCCTCCCGCATCTCGGTGCATATCGACAGGCAAGAAGAGAGCATCAGTCTGGACGTGCAAAACGACGGCACAAGCACCCACCACACTGAGCTTGAGAGCGACTGGGTGGTCGGGCTTGATTGGGGCATTCATCAGCTGATCGCCATTGATGTTAACAATGACGGGGTAAAGGAACTGTTGGTCGGGCTGGGACGCGGCATGGTCAGCAGCTATTACACGATGCTGACATTCCATGCCGATGGCACTTTGCACAATTCCATCGTGGTTTCGGACCCCGAATTCTGCCAAACCGGTCGCGGTTTTCACAGCTGGCATCGGTCCGGCCCACGCGGGATCGACATTTACTGGGCGATAAATGCGGCTGGCATCCCCTATCAGCAGATCACCCAGACCATCGTGGATGATGTCGTTTCACAGCGGGTGATTTATGCCGAAGATGGCGCAGTGATCGCGCAATCCATCGTGCCAAATGAAATCCGCATCCTTACGGCCTCGCCGCCCTTTACCGCTGCGATTGCCACCAACGACGGGGGCGTGACCGTTTATGATCCCAAGGACAGCCAGCGCGAAACCGCACAGCTTGCTGCGGGGGCATCCGTGGTGTTGCTCAGTGCCGATGACACCTATTCACTGTTCCTGATAGAATACGGCCAAGGCAAACGAGGCTGGATTATGCTTGAGGATGTGGCCTATGATTAGGCTTCGGTCGAACCCATTCAGGAGACACATATGACCACGGCTTTTTTCTGGGACGAGAAATGTTTCTGGCATACCGGCGGCAACTATGCAGCGCGGTTTCCAACCGGCGGGCTGGTGCAGCCGATGGTGGCGGGCGGGTTGCCCGAAACACCCGAAAGCAAACGGCGACTAAAGAACCTGCTGGATGTGACGGGGTTGATTGGCCAGTTGGACGCCCGCAGCGCCCCCGCCGCAACCGACGAGGATCTGGCACGGGTGCATCCGCAAAGCTATCTGACCACGTTCAAGGAAATGTCGGACAATGGCGGCGGCGAGATCGGCCTGCGGGCGCCATTCGCCCAAGACGGATACGAGATTGCAGCGCTATCGGCAGGGTTGGCCAAGGGCGCATTGCAGGCGGTTCTGACGGGGGAATGCGCCAACGCCTATTCCCTGTCACGCCCGCCCGGCCATCACTGCCTGCCGGATTTCCCCAACGGGTTTTGCCTGCTGGCCAACATCCCGATCGCGATTGAGGCCGCACTGGCCGACGGGTTGTGCAAACGGGTCGCGGTGGTCGATTGGGACGTGCACCACGGCAACGGCACCGAGGCGATATTCTATGGGCGCGACGATGTGCTGACCATCAGCCTGCATCAGGATCGCAACTATCCGCTAGACACGGGTGCCTCGGCAGACCGTGGCGAAGGCGCCGGTGTCGGCTTCAATATGAACATCCCGCTGCCCGCGGGCGTAGGCCATGCAACCTACCTTGAGGCGATGGAGCGCCTTGTGGTGCCCGCCCTGACCGCCTTCAAACCCGACGTGATCATCGTAGCTTGCGGCTATGATCCGGCGATTGATGACCCGCTGGGCCGGATGCTCTGCACCGCCGACACCTTTCGCCAGATGACGGCGCAGATGATGGCAACTGCGGATACATTATGCGGCGGCAAGTTGGTTCTGGTGCACGAAGGCGGCTATTCGGAATCCTACGTGCCGTTCTGCGGCCACGCCGTGCTGGAACAAATGTCGGGCAGCGCCATCACCGCCCCCGACCCGCTGGCCGACGCCTATGTGATCCGCCAGCCATCATCACGCCTGACAGCGTTCTTCAGTCAGATCATCGACGATCTGGAGGCTGAATTCTTTTGACCGCCGCCAAACTGATCCTATTCAACAAACCATTTAACGTGTTGTCGCAATTCACCGACGCGGGCAGCACAGGCAGCACCCGCAAAACCCTGTCGGAATTCATTGATGTGCCCAATGTCTATGCCGCTGGCCGTTTGGACAAAGACAGCGAGGGGCTGTTGGTGCTGACGGACAACGGCAAATTGCAGGCCAAGATCAGCGACCCGAAACACAAGATGTCCAAAACCTACTGGGTGCAGGTCGAAGGCGTGCCCGATGATGCCGCCCTGCAATCCTTGCGCGATGGCGTGCGCCTAAAAGACGGCATGACCCGCCCCGCCAAGGTGCAGGCGATGGACGCGCCCGACGCCCTTTGGCCACGCACCCCACCGGTGCGATTTCGCAAGTCTGTGGCAGATAGCTGGCTGGAAATCACCATTTCCGAAGGTAAGAACCGCCAAGTTCGCCGCATGACCGCCGCCATCAACCACCCCACATTACGCCTGATCCGGTACCGGATTGGAGAGTGGACGATTGAGGGGATTGCGAGCGGGGAATGGCGGGATGGCTGACAGCATTTAGGTTGCGCCGCGCTGACGCGCGTCGCCGTGCCTCCGGCGGGGATATTTCTAGAACGAAAATGACAAGGGTTTAGCCCTGTTTCAGCCCCCCTTGCAAGACTCACCCAGACCCCCTAAATACACCCCTGAGAGGTTGGCGCGGGCGAGCGCCTCGCCAACCCGGCCAGGCCCGGAAGGGAGCAACCGTAACGAGATCCGTTTGGGTCGTGTTCAGCCTCTCACCTGACCCCGCTGCCTCGGGAGGGATTTAT
>JAFLKA010000220.1 GCA_022712735.1 Marinosulfonomonas sp.
GTGTTGATTACGGGGATGCAGCTTCGATTTGGTGGCCATGGGGGACGCCTTCATGAAAGTTGGTGGACGTCACTCGCCAGACGGTTAATTGATTTTAGGCCCTCATGCACAAATAGTAAATTAGGAGCGGGGCAGATCCTCCGCTGACGCGACGGCTCTACCGTTCTTTCCGTGTGCAGCATCCATCATTTTGGGTTCGAAGCTGACTTTCTCTAACGCGCAGCATTGCGCGGATCCAATAGGTGCATCCACCAATAGCGGCCCTTTGCTGACCTTGGTGCAACTTCCGTCTAACGGCAGTTCCCAGCCCCAAAGCGGACATGCTAGTTCGACACCTAGGGCGGAGAGCGGACCTGCGCCGTAAGTGTGATACCAGCAGACAGCTTTCCCGGAAGCCGACCTCCAGCGCCTCGGTGCTTTGCCCCCTCTTTCATAGCCACTGGTTTTCAAACCAGCGTCTGAAACTTGCGCAAAAGCAACGAAAGGGCAATTTCGAGCAGCCCGTGAAGGACCGCAAAAAACCCGATCATCCAACCCATTGTTACCACCCCGACTGAGGGGTTGCTCCACAGCACTATCGGGATTGCGATGCCGAAAACTAGGCTGACCACACCGGATAGACCCAATAACCATTCGCCGTGGATTTCCTTGCGCAGACCAATGGCCGCGATCAATTCCAGCAAGCCCGTGGCAATCAGCCAGATTGATAGCATGGCCCAGGCAAACACCACCAGTGAAACGGCTGACAGCGCAGGCAATGCCAGCATGATGATCCCGACGAACAGGCCCAGTGCCCCGCGCAGCAACAGCGGCCAGAAGTTGCCTTTGCCGCGAACCGCTGAAATGATCGACAGGATACCGTCCACTGCCGCAAACGCACCGAACAGCAGAGTCATTGCGTAAACGGTCTCCAAGGGCATCGAAAAGGCAACTATGCCGAACAGGATTGCCAATAAGCCGCTAAAAAACAGCCAGCCCCACTTGGGCTTTAGCACCGAGACAACGGCAAAGCCCTCAACGAAGTTTTCATTATTTGATGTCGTCTTCATATTCTTGCTCCATCTTTTCAGAATGTGCCGCCTTCACTTGATCTGAACCAGATCGGGTGGGCTTTGTGCTTCAGGATCCCACGCTTTTGCCAATTTTAATTTTCTTTTGCGCCGCAGCCATGAGTAAATCGTAATGTTTCAAGGCGACACTAACAATTTCCCAGCCTTCCCCGATGTAATTGCTGGTCGCGTCTTTAAGGCTTGCCTTTTTGTATTTGTTTCGATGGCTTAAACCGGACATCTTTGTAAAATGCACCGTTTTTCCAATCGAGATGTAATAAAAATATAATAGGGTTTCGACGCCAAATCTGGAGTCTCTTAGTTTGTCCAGAATGGGCATGATATCACTTTTGAACAAGGCGCGTTCACCAGCCAGTATTTTCATAATATTTATTTCCATTTTGAAAAAATCGACTGTGGAATATCCTATCGCCATGTCACATTCTTTATTCACCAGCGCCATTATCAATTCTGTTGTATAATTCGGCACGATGCAGGTCTGGTCCGCGTCAACAAATATCACAATTTCATGCGATGCATTTTCAACACCGACAGCCATGGCGTGACCTTTTCCCATGTTCAGCTCAAAGTGAATAACCGTCAGATCATATCGGGATTTCAGGCTATCAATGATCGTCTTGGAGTTGTCACCAGAGCCATCATTCACCACAATGATCTCGTCAATATGCTCCTCCAGAGAGGTTGCAATAATAACATCCTTCACGGTGTCTTGTTCGTTATATACACAGATTATTGCGGTTGCTTTTTCCATCTTCTTTTCCATTGAAACAGGCTGGGAATTTTGCCGGAAATTCAGCTACTTTGGTTCAAACCCCACCGCCTTAAACCGAAAACGGTGCGGCGATGGGGAAATCCAGGCAGTAGTTTAACGCTATTGCGCACCCCTTACAAAGCGGGCGGCGCGTTCTGCGAGGTTGGTGATGGCCGTGGCGGCTTGATCCCGTTTCTCGGAGATCAAGCCTTTTGCGGCATCAATATCGGTCGATATTTCACTAACCCCGGCTTGCCAGCCCTCGGAAGCACCTTCTTTTGTGCTTTGGTAGAGTGCTTGGGCTTTATCAAGATACGCGGCCGCCAACGCACCGGTTGCATCCATTTTTTCGGCCAGTTGCGCCTGTAGCAAAGCGGCATGTGCCTCGGCTTGGGCATAGCGCATTTGCAGCAGCTTGGCTTCATCTGTATCAAGGATGGCTTGCTTATACTCCAGCAGGCGCGCCTCGGTCGTTACAGTCAAAGCCTCGATTTTTGCGCGGGCCTCGCTTGGCATTTCGGCAACCGCGTCACGGGCACTTTTGATGTCGTCTGACATCACCTGCATCTGGGCTTTGGCTCCGGTTGTGGCACGTTCTTTTGCCTTTGATACCCAAGCTTGTGCATCATCAAGTGCTTGCTGCGCCCGTTCGGGTGATTGCTCAATCTCCAACGCAATTTGGGCGCGCAACAGGGCGGCTTTGGCCTGTGCCAGATCAACTCGTGTGTTCAGCGCGTCCAGCCAGTTTTGCTGGACAACCTCGGTGCTGGAGCTGGTTTCTTGTGCGTAAACCGTGGATGCCGGAGCCATTGCAAGCCCTGTGCCAAGGCCGATTAACATGGTTGTTGCGATCAATGTCTTTTTCATCTTACTTCTCTTCTTTTTCATCATCATTGCCGTATGCTTTGCGGGCACCTTCCCACATGCCAACCGCAGCACCTTTGGCCACGCTCACCATGCGCGAACCCAGCTCGCTTGCCTCGTCGGCAACGGAATGGGTGGCCTTTTTGCCAACTTCCAGCGTGTCTTCGCCCAGATCTTTCAACCGGTCTCCGGCAGCACTTGCAGCCTTGGTGGCCATTTCGCGCAGGCTTGAGCCGGCCTTGCGGGCATCGTCAGCGATTTCGTCAAGGATACCCTTGGCCACCTTGCCCGAACGGTCTGCAACCCGGTGCAATGTATCGACAAACAAATCGCCGACGATGTGTAGATCTTTTTCGATCTGCTTTAGCTCGCCAGTTGTGTATTCGCTTGCATCCTTGCGGGTTTTGGCGATGCTTTCGCGGGTGCGGGTAATCACATCCCCTAGACCGTCATGCACACCATCCGCTGCTGCCTGCGCGGTTTCCGAGACATATTCACCAGCCTCCTCGGCGGCCTCGACGGCGGCTGAGAGAACCGTGTTTGACACTTCACGGGCGCGTTCTGCGGTAAATTTAACCCCGTCCATTGCTTTGGCCGTCGCGTCGCGGGTGATTTTGCGCACGCTTTCATCAACCTCGGCACCGTTTTCGATGGCTTTTTTCACCGCATCCTTAACGGCGTCGCGTGTCAGCCCCAAAAGTTCGGTCATTTCCAGTTTGGCGTCGGCCACCGAATCCGTGATTTCATCGCGGATGTCGCCGGAAAAATCTTTGGCAGCATCTTTTGCGCCCTCGTAACTTTCACGCAAGGCGGCGGCCAGTTTTTCTTCTTCAGCCACGATTTTGTCTTTGGCGGTGGTGATGTCTTTCTCGGCGGCAGACATCAGCTCGGCCGGGGCGTGGCGTATTCCGTTGACCGTTCCCGACACCGCAGCCGAGACCGTATCGCGGGTTGCACCGCCTGCGTCTTCAAGGGCTTTCACCGCAGACGACACAGATTCGCTTGAAAGTTTGCGGACCTCTTTGGCCCCGCCTTTCAAATCTTTCGCGGCTTTGGCCACAGCATCATGGACGATGGTGTAGGTCTTTTTCGCGTTCAACGCCGAGTTCTTTTTCGCGTCTTTAATCGCGTCAGAAATTTCGGTTTTCAATGTAGTGAACATCAGGTCTACTCCTGCTTTTCCAACCATTTGCATGCGCACCCGAAATGGGCCGCCAACACAAAGGCTTGAAAAAGGCATAGGCCAAGCGCCGCCGCAAAGATGCGACCTAGGTATCATCGATGTATTTTTGGAAAAATCCGGATTTTGATATGTTTTACCACTCTAAAAGGGATAGGTTACCGCCAGCCGGTTTTATGCAAAGGTGTCATATGTTTATAATCACACTGCATTTGGTTCTGGCAGCTGCATTTACGGTCCGGATATTTTTGCGCGATGGAATGCTACCATCCTCACGTATGGCGTGGTTCATGGTTATATTGACTCTCCCGGTTGTCGGGGGTGCGCTATATTTTTTGTTTGGCGAGACCGATCTGGGCCAAAGGGCCAATATTCAACAAAAGAGAATCTTTGGCATTATTCGAAAACAGGCCGTCAGGGAATTTGGAAATCCTCAGGATTTGGACGCATTGATTGAACCGCAACTACTGGCGTGTTTCAAATATGCGGCATCGATTAACGGGTTTTGCCCTGTTGCCGGAAACAACGCCGAACTGGCACAGGATATTCAATCTGCGTGGAAATCCCTAACCGAAGATATTGATGGTGCAACGGACACGGTTCACATGATGTTTTATATCTGGCTGACCGACAAAACCGGCACCGATATGGCGGCCACGCTTATTCGCGCTGCCAAGCGTGGTGTGAGCTGCCGGATTATGGTTGATGGTCTTGGCTCGCGGGGGTTTGTTAAGTCACCGCTTTGGAAACAGATGAGTGACGCCGGTGTGCAGCTTGCGGTGGCCTTGCCGATTGACAGGCCGATCCGGACAATTCTGACCAGTCGGCTGGATTTGCGAAACCATCGCAAGATCACGGTTATTGATGGCAAGATCGCCTATTGCGGAAGCTGGAACTGCGCTGATCCGGAATTTGCCCCCGAGGCCGAATTCGGGCCGTGGGTTGACATTGTGTTGCGTTTGCAGGGGCCGATTGTGGCGCAGATGCAGCTTCTGTTTGCCAGCGACTGGATGAAAGAGGTGGACACACCGGTTGAAAGTTTTCTGAGTGAGCCTTTGCTTTACAAGGATGGTTTTGCGGCGCAAACCCTTGGCAATGGCCCAACCGAACGGATGCGTGCCTCGCCCCAGTTGTTTGTTACTTTAATCGACGCCGCACAAAGTGAACTGACAATTACCACCCCCTATTTTGTGCCCGACCCCACAGCCATTGAAGCGCTATGTGCGGCGGCCTATCGGCAGGTTAAAGTGACCTTGATTGTTCCGCAAAAGAATAATTCTTGGGTCGTCGCGGCTGCCAGCAAAAGCCACTATAAAAAACTTCTGGAAGCCGGGGTGTTGATTTATGAATTCAAGGAAGGGCTGTTACACTCCAAGACATTGACCATCGACGGGGCTGCGGTTTTTATGGGATCGTCAAATATTGATATGCGCAGTTTTGATCTGAATTATGAAAACGATGTTCTGATACAGGATCGCGCCCTTACCAAGGCGGTGCAAAAGCGGCAACAGGGCTATATATCCCGCTCTGACATTATGGATTTGCGCGATGTCACCTCTTGGCCATACCATCATCGGATTTGGAATAATATCATCGCAACTATCGGGCCTGTTTTGTAAAGCATTTCCAGAGGCTAGATTTCAAACTGACGTTCAGCTTTTGTAATCAATGCCTGTAGGTCATCAACCGACCATTGCCCGCGATCATTCGCAAGGGTGCCGTCCTGTTTCCATTTCTGCATTTGCCGTCCGACAACCACCCGAACCGACCCGATCATCGCGGCCAGCGTTTCCTGTGACAGATCATTGATCAGGCGCAGCCCGTGCACGGGTGCGTTGCTGGTGATGTGGCGCAGGATAAGGCGTGCCAGACGGGCTTCGGTATCATATAACGCCAGATCCTCGACCTGATCGGCCAACTGGCGCATTTGGCTACCCAGATAGGGCAGGAAGGTTTTGTTGAAGTCGGGTTGCTCAAGCAGCCATTTTCTGACCGTTGAAAGCGGTGCGGTCAGAAATTCCACATCGTCAAGTGCTGTCAGAACAGCATTGCGAGGCTTTGCATCCAGCAGGCTGACAACATCAAAACAATCCCCTGACCCAAGCAGCGACATAATATGTTCGCGGCCGGTTTCGGGGTGATAGACCGAAACCTTGGCCCGCCCAGTGACGAAGAGGTAAAATTCCTGATCATCATCGCCGGTAATTCTGGTATCGCGCTTCAGCGCCTTATCAAAGGAAAACAGTGCCAGAATTTCTTGCGAAATCTGGTCATTCAGGGCCGCAAAAAACGGCGAGTTTCCGAGTGCGGCTAGGCAATGTTGATAGTGCGGGGATGTGGGTTTCATTTTAGCGACCCCGCCAATTTGTATATAGCAAATAGAGTGCACCAATGACGGCACCGGAAAAGCCGAGCATCGCAAATACCGAAAGGCCAAATGGTATGTCGCTGCCCGATACGGTCATCACGATGGATGATCCCATGATCAGCGCGGCGATGACGATGCCCATGATCAATCGGGAAACAGATTTGTCGATCCGGTCCAGAAAATGCTCTGCCTGCTCGACTTCCATGTGAAACCTGAACTGGCCGCTTTGCAGGGTTTTGACCAGATCGTGGGTGTCTTTGGGCAATCCGGTCAGCACCTCAAACCCGTCCGCAACGCCCCTTCGCCCGCGTTTGAACAATTGTTCGGGCGACAGTCTGTTTAGCATCTGTTTGCGTAAAAACGGCTCGGCCTGGGTAATCATGTCATAGTCTGGATCAAGCTGACGCCCCATGCCTTCAAGCGAAATAAACGCCTTGGTCAGCATCGTCAGATCGGGCGGCAGGCTTAGGTTATGGGTGCGTAAAAGCGTAATCAGGTCGTTCATCAGTTCGGAAATTCGCAACTGTTTTAAGGGCACCCCATGCGTTTTGTCGATCATGTCATCAATTTCGCCAATCAGCGTATCGTTGCGGATGTTTGCCGCCCCGCTCCAGTGCAGCAAAATCTTGCAGGCGCGGGCGGCGTCGCGCTCAACTATCGCAAAAAGCAGATCAACCAGTTGTTTGCGCCGGTTATCGGACAGACGACCAGCCATGCCAAAATCAAGGAATGCGATCCGGTTTTCGGGCAGGTAAATAACATTGCCGGGGTGCGGGTCGGCATGGAAAAACCCGTCTTCAAACACCATCTTCATAACCGCATTGGCACCCGATACGGCCAGTCTCTTGCGATCAAGACCGGCGGCATCCACCGCTTTCAAATCGCTGCCGGAAATACCGTCAATGAATTGCTGCACGTTCAGGCTTTCGCTGGCATAGTCCCAATGGATTTTGGGGATAATGATGTCGGGATGATCCTTGAAATTATTGGCAATGCGCTCGGCATTCTTGCACTCGTTCACAAAGTCCAACTCGCTGTGAATGGATTTAGCAAACTCGGCGACGACCTTTTGCGGCTGAAATCGCTGTAGTTCAATATTATTCTCTTCGGCAATTTCCGCTAGCCGCGCCAGCAGGCGCAGATCGGCATCAATGATCTTGCGAATACCGGGGCGCCTGATTTTCAGGATCACCTCGTCACCGGTTTTCAATGTGGCGCGATGCACCTGCGCGATCGAGGCTGCTGCCAACGGGGTTTTATCAACTCTGGCGAAAACTTCATCTATCGAACCGCCGATATCCGCTTCCAGTTGAGCGACTATATCCTTAAATGGCAGCGCGGGAACCTGATCCTGAAGCTTGCAAAACTCGGTGATATATTCGGGCGGAAAAAGATCAGCGCGGGTGGAAAGCACCTGACCCAGCTTAACAAAGCCCGGCCCAAGTTCCTCGATCGCGCAGCGAATTCGGGCGGGGGGTTCCAGCCGGGCCAGATCTTTGGCTTCTTGCCAATGCAGAACCTTGCCCGCCTTTTCCAGCACAGCCCCCATGCCAAGGCGGCGCACCACATCGCCAAACCCGAAACGGATCAGGATTGATGCGATTTCATGCAAACGGCCAAGGTCGCGGGCGGCAAGAAGGGTATTCTGGATCATTGTCATTCTTTCCAGCCCCAACGGGCCTAATGGATCAGTTTCTTCAAGGCTGGCAAGGATTCATGCACAATTCTGCGCCCTTCCGCGATGGCCTCGGCGGCGCGGTTAAACTCTATCGTTCCGAATGGCCCCAGTTGTGGATCAAGCATGATATGGGGTGGCTCGCCCGCAAGGCGGCTGCGCATGATTTGGTCGGTCATAATATCAATCGAGGATGTAACCACATCAAAATAGCCCAACGGCTGCGCCCCGGGCATCAGAAAATCGGGGGTTATCGCTTTTATCCGGTCCCTGACCACATCAGGAACCGAATCCAGCAACTTATCCAGAACCGCCGTGTGAGGCTCTTCCGCGGCCTTCTTCTTTTGCGCAAATTTGTCTGCACGCTTTTTGCGGATCGCCTGATGGCGAAATTCCAGAATGCTGGCATTTGGGTTTACCGCAATGATAATATCGGCCCCAAGCGCGCGACAGGCGGAAACCGGAACCGGATTGGTTAGCCCGCCGTCCACCAGCCATTTTCCGTTTGCCTGAAAGGGGGTCAAAAAGCCCGGAATGGAAACCGAGGCCCTTATCGCATCGAACAACGAGCCATCCTGAAGCCAGATTTCGCGCCCTGTGTTAAGGTCGGTAGCGATGGCCATATAGGGTTTTTCAAGATCGTTGATCCGAACGTCACCTTTGAAGTCCTGCAAAAACTGTTTGATGCGATTGCCGTCAATCAGCCCGCCGTTGGTAATGTCGATATCTAGGAGCCGCACAATATCAAGGCGGGTTATCGTGACCGCCCATTCCTCCAACTCGTCAAGCCAGCCCGCAGCAAAAGCCCCTCCGACAAGGGCACCCATCGAGCAGCCCGCCACAATATCTGGTTCCATGCCTTCGTCTTTTAGGGCCTGTAGAACGCCAACATGTATCAAGCCACGCGCGCCACCGCTGCCAAGGGCAATGCCGATTTTGGGTTTTGTCGTTTGGGGCATGTGAAGATCCTTGTGGAATTTGGTGTCTATTCTCCTTGAACTATGCTCACGGGTGATGCAAGTAAACTTAACGAACGTTCAGTTAGGTGTCTAGCCAGATGAAAATTGCCAACAAAAAAGGTTCAGAACTTTCCGATAAGAAAGTTGATATCCTCAAAGCAGCGGCAATCCTGTTTGCCGAGCGCGGGTTTGCAGCAGTTTCCATGCGCGATCTGGCGCAGGAAACTCACACTACACCGGCGGCTTTGTATCACCATTTTCAAGATAAGGCAGCGATCCATTTTGCCACCCTACAGTATGTCTTTTCCGACAAGGCCACGGATGTGTCCGATCTGATTAAGGGGGATGATGCGCCCGAGGCCAAGCTGGAACGATTGATTGTCTGGCTAACCCTGCAATTTGCGCAAAACCCGATCATGATGCGCCTGTTGCAGCGCGAATTACTGGATGGTGACAAACAACGGATCAAGGTTTTGGCCGAAGATGTCATCACCACCCCGCTTTTGGAAATCCAGCGCCTGATGCAGCAATTGGCCCCGGACCGTGATGCGCGGCTATCCGCATTCTCGGTCGTTTCCCTGATCATGGGGTTTGTCGAATTGTCACCGGTTCTGGAACAATTGACAGGGCAGCGCAGCACCCGCAAAAGCCTTTTGGGTTTTGCCGATCATGCCACGCATCTGGTGTTGAACGGGCTGGTGGCACAGCCTGAAACAGAGGGAATCTGCTAATGGCACATTCCTGTTTTCCCACATTTCAAAAAGCGGCCATCATTGGCGTCTGCCTGTTGGCATTAACCGGCTGCAAAGAAGATCCCGAGGCGCATCAGCCGCCTGCACCGCGCACGCTTGAACTTGCGCTCACGCAGTCAACGGTGAAACAGATCGACCGGCTTTACAGCACGCCCGGCAGTGTGGCCTCGGAAGAGCGCATCGAGGTGTCATCGCGCACCACCGGATATATCCAGAGGATTACAGCCCATGAGGGCGATGTGATTTCCAAAGGCGATATTCTGGTGGAAATTGATCCTACCGATATCGAGGGGGCGATCAATCGTGCGCAAGCAACGCTTAGCTCGGCGCAAACCGCGCTGAATGATGCCGAACAGGATGTGGTAAGGTTGGCGGGCCTGCTGGAAAAGGGCGTTGTTTCAAACGAGGCCGTGCGCAAAGCAAACGTGGGGCGGGATGTGGCGCAAGCGCATCTGGCCGAAGCACAGGCCGGACTGGATACCGCACTGGCAGGGCGGCGTTACACAACCGTTGTCAGCCCGATTGACGGCATAGCCGTTGCGCGCCAAAAACAGGTTGGTGATCTGGCAACCCCCGGTGTGCCGATCCTGACCATTGAATCACGCACTAGGTTGCTGTTCAAAACGTCCGTCTCCGAAAGCCATATCGCAAACGTGCGCGTCCATGATCCGATCAACGTGGAAATCGATGCGCTGAAGGGGGCAGATGTCGTCGGGGAAATATTGAGGATCATTCCCTCGGGTGACCCTGTGACACGGCGTTACGATGTCGAAATAGCCCTGCCCGTCGAATTGAAAGCCTTTCCCGGTATGTTTGGCCGGGCGCATTTCCTCATCGGGACCGACACCGTTGTTTTGGTTCCGTCCAATGCAATACTGGAACGTGGCGGGCTTACCGGGGTATTTGTCATTGATGACAGCGACACGGCCAGATTTCGGTGGCTGCGCACCGGTCGGACCTTTGCCGATACAACCGAAATCAGCGTCGGCCTTGAGGGGGCGCAAACCATTCTGGCCATTGATGACATCCGGGTGCGTGATGGCGATAAAATTCTGGCCGTTGATAAGGCTTTGAGCAATGACTAAGCCATCCCGCAACATCGCCTGGCGGCTGTCAGAGATGTTCGTCACCTCCAAGCTGACAATCCTGACCATTCTGGCGCTCACCCTTTTTGGCTCGGTTGCGATTTACCTGACGCCGCGCGAAGAAAATCCGCAGATCATTGTGCCATCGGCCCAAATAACGGTGCAATTGCCCGGGGCCAGCAGCCTTGAGGTGGAAGAACTGATCGTCACCCCGCTGGAAGGCATTGTAAGCGAGATTGTCGGCGTTGATCACACGCAAGCGGTGGCGATGAATTCTGTCGGTGTCGTGGCTGTGCAGTTCAAGGCGGGCGAGGATAAGGAACAAACGCTGGTCCGGCTATATAACCGTATTTTCAGCAACCTGCACCGAATGCCCGAAGGGGCCAGCGCGCCGCTGGTTCAGGCGCTTGATGTTGACGACATGCCGATGGTAACCGTCACGCTGGCCTCGGCGACCTACAATGACTATGCCCTGAAACGCATGGCTGACCGCATGGCAGAGCGGCTGCACTCGCTGCCAAGCGTTTCGGTTGTCAGCGTAAAGGGCGGGCAGGACCGCGAGATCCGCGTTGATCTGGACCCTGATCGGCTGGCGGCTTACGGGGTGCCGCTTGCCCGTGTCCGTGATACCCTTGCCAGCAACAACCTGACGGTTCCGGTTGGCGATACTGTGCAGAATGGTGCATTCCAGTCGGTTTCCCTTCAGGGATTTTTCAAAAATGCAGATGCCGTGCGCGCCCTTATTGTCGGACAAAACGCGGGCCGACCAATCTATTTGGGCGATATTGCCGATATTGTGGATGGCCCGCCGCTGGAACGTGCGCAGCTAAGCCGCTTTAATTTCGGGGCGGGTGATGCCCGGTTTTCTGATGTTGGCGATCAGGAAATGATGGCGGTAACGCTGGCAATTGCCAAGAAAAAAGGCGTGAACGCGGTGTTTATGGCTGATGATGTCATTGAGCGCATAAGGCGGATGCAAAACGAATTTATCCCCCAAGATGTAGAGGTCATCGTCACGCGTAATGACGGTGAAAAAGCGGATGACGCCGTTAATATTCTAATTGAACATATGGGTATTGCGGTTTCGACTGTGTTTCTGATTTTGATCCTTTTTCTGGGCTGGAAAGAGGCGTTGATCGTTACCCTGTCGGTGCCGCTGGTGCTGTTTGTGACAATGGGCGCCGATTTTTTGGGCGGTATTACCATCAACCGTGTCAGCCTGTTTGCACTGATCCTGTCGCTGGGTTTGCTTGTTGATGACGCCATTGTGGTCATCGAAAACATCCATCGCCGATATTACAATGGCGGGGGCGGCTCCAAGAAAGACATAACAATTCGCGCCTGCGCCGAGGTGGGTGGGGCAGCAAATTTGGCAACCGCAACGGTTATGGTTGTGTTTGCGTCGTTGATTTTGGTTGGCGGAATGCCGGGCCAGTATTTCTTTCCAGTAGGCGTTAACGTGCCAATCGCGATGGCCGCGTCGCTGTTCCTCGCCTATACGGTCACGCCCTGGGCTTCATACAAATGGCTAAGCCTTGGGAACGAGCATGAGGCCATGAAAGAAAAACCGCCCAGCCGTCTAGTGCGCGCCTATCGTGGGCTTTTGTTTTACGCAATGAAGCGACGTGTCGTGCGCATGGCTATTTACGGTCTGATTTTGGCGGTTCTGGGTTTGACAGTCCTTCAACCGGCATGGCAATTTGTGCGACCGGAAGGTGTGGTTGGACCAAAACCGTCTTTTGGTATTGCCCTTAGTTTTCTGCCCAAAGACAACAAAAATACTTTTAATGTATCGCTGCAATTGCCTGAAACCACGCCGGTTGAAACAACAGACCAGCTTGTGCGCGAGGTTAATGCGCTTTTGGTTCATCATCCATTGGTGATCAATACACAAAGCTGGGTTGGCCAATCCGGTGTGATTGATTTTAATGCTTTGCTGCGCGGTTCAGGCGACAGGGTCGGGCCGAACATTGCCGAAATCCGTGTTAATCTGATCGACAAACATGCGCGCGATACCACCTCGATCGAAATGGTGCGCGATTTGCGTCCTGACGTGGTGGCCATTGCCGCGCGTTATCCCGGCACGATTGTGCAACTGGTAGAAGACCCGCCCGGCCCGGCAATGCGCGCCACAGTGCTGGCTGAAATTTACGGCAAAGACCTTGAGGTTTTGCGGGATCTGTCGGGGCGCGTCCGCGATAAGTTCCAAAACACCTATGATATGGTCGATATCAGCACCAGCGAGCCATACGATGTTCTTGAGCATAAAATCATTGTGGATCAGGAAAAAGCGGCCCTGTCAGGGGTCAGCACCGCACAGATCGCGTCGGTGTTGCGGGTGCTGTTCGATGGTGAAATCATTGGCCGTATCCACCCTGAAAACGAACGCAACATTGTGCCGATAAGGGTGCGTGTGCCGCAGAATAAACAGCTTGATCCAACGCGGCTTGAAAACGTGTTCGTTGAAAATACTGCCGGCCAACCCATTGCGCTAGCCGAACTTGTCCGTGTTGTGCCGGGCTTGCGCGACAGACCAATACTGCACAAAGACAACGAGCGCGTAACCTATGTTGGCGGCGAACTTTCCCAAACCTCGCAACTATATGCGATTGCCTATCTGGACAAGGAAATCGACGGGATGGAGGTAGGAAACGGCCTCTCGCTTGAAACGCGCAATCTGACGCTGGCCACAGCCTCCCCCGATACAATCGGCAAATACCAGCTTTTGTGGAACGGTGAAATCCGTTTCATGCTGGATACATACCGCGACATGGGGATGGTGCTTGGTCTGGCCATTGTGCTGGTTTTCATATTGCTGGTTGCCTATTACCGCTCTTTCAAAATCCCCTTGGTCTCGATGGCTTCTATCCCGCTTGGGATGATCGGCGTTTTCCCGGGGCATTGGATCATGGGCGCGGATTTTTCAGCAACATCTATGGTGGGCATCATCGCGCTTGCCGGTGTCGCAATCAGAAGTTCGTTGCTGATTATCGACTTTATCCGCGAAAACCAAAGTCAGGGTATGGCGCTGGAAGAAGCGGTTTATCAGGCAGGCGTTATCCGCGCCCGCCCGATCCTGCTGACCACACTTGCGGTGGTGCTTGGCTCGGCCATCATGCTAACCGATCCGGTGTTCGGTGGTCTGGCCATTAGCCTGATATTCGGGACTGTCGTCTCTTCCGCGCTCACGATCATTATTGTTCCAATCCTATACTTCCGGGTCGCAAAGGGGGTATCTCATGGAAATTCACTCTAATGGGAACCGGCTGGAAATCGGGGACTTCTATGCGATAAACGGAACGTGAAGAAGAATTGACAACGCCATGACAAGGAAACCACGTGGATATATTGGGTAAGAATTTCTTTAAGCTGGCCGGTCGCGGCGCGATGCTTGCTGTCATTGTGCTTGCTGCCGGGTTTGGCGGCTGGCTTTGGTGGGCCACTCTTGATCCCGATCTGCAGCCTGGGTTCGCCCGCGCCAATGGCCGGATTGAGGCCACACGGATCGATGTTGCTGCTAAGTATGGCGGGCAGATTTCCGAGGTACTGGTGGAACAGGGCGCGCTTGTCGAAGCGGGCGACGTGGTTGCCCGGATCGAAGCAACCGAACTTGAGGCCCAATTGCGTGCCGCTGGCGCAGCGATTCTGCAAAGACAGCAGGAACTGGTTCAGGCCGAAGCCCTAATCGCACAGCGTGAAGGAGAACTGAGCCTGGCGCAGTCCGAGTTGGAACGCACCGAGACCCTGATGGAGCGTGGGTATGCAACCGCCGAGATGCTGGATATCCGCCGCTCACAAGCGACATCTGCCGCCGCTGCCGTAACAACCGCGCACGCACGGCGCGCTTCAGCCGAGGCGGCCATCATGGCCGCCGAGGCCAATGCGGCCGTCCTCGCGGCGCGGCTTGAGTATCATGTGCTGACGGCCCCGCGCGCGGGGCGGGTTCAGTATCGCCTTGTCGAACCGGGTGAGATTTTGCCACCTGGCGGCAAGGTCGTGTCGTTGCTTGACCTCACTGATGTCTATATGGACGTTTACCTGCCGACCGCAGAGGCCGGGCAGACAAGGATTGGGGCCGAGGCACGGCTGATCCTCGATGCGGCCCCACAATACGTGGTTCCCGCACGCGTTTCTTTCGTCGCCTCCGAGGCGCAGTTCACCCCGAAATATGTCGAGACTGAAAGCGAGCGCGAAAAACTCATGTTTCGTGTGCGGTTGAAAATCCCTGCTGAGATCTTGCGCCGCTATTCCGATACCGTAAAAACCGGCCTACCCGGACAAGCGGTGGTGCGGGTCGCACCAGACGTCGTCTGGCCTGCCGAACTAGCGATCAATCTGCCGTGACAGCACCTGGCATCCAGATCAGGGGTGTGGCACATCGCTATGGCCCCACCGAAGCGTTGCAGCCAACAACGCTGGACATTCCGGCCGGGTGCATTGTCGGGCTGATCGGGCCAGACGGCGTAGGTAAATCCACCTTGCTTAGTCTGATCGCAGGGGTGCGGCGCATACAGAGCGGTGCAGTGACGGTACTTGGCGGCGAGATCGCCGACCCGGAGCACCGCTCGGCTTTGCGAAGGCGCATCGCCTATATGCCTCAGGGGTTGGGGCGGAACCTCTATCCCACGTTATCGGCTTTCGAGAATGTTGATTTCTTCGGCAGGCTCTATGGCCTGAATGGCCCTGATTGTGCTGCGCGCATCAAGACTCTGTTTTACGCTACCGGGCTTGGCCCTTTCGCGGACCGTCCGGCGGGCAAGCTTTCGGGGGGGATGAAGCAGAAACTGGCGCTGTGTTGCGCTCTGATCCATGACCCCGACCTTCTGATCCTGGATGAGCCAACAACCGGCATTGACCCGCTGTCGCGGCGACAGTTCTGGGATCTGATCGAACGCATCCGGGCGCGGAACACCGGCATGAGTGTTATCGTTGCAACCGCCAACATGTCCGAGGCCGAAGGGTTTAATCATCTGATCGCAATGAATGCTGGTCAGGTTCTGGCACAGGGCACACCTGCGAATTTGGTGGCGGGGGCGGACACGTTGGAAGCCGCTTTTATCGCCCTTTTACCCGAGGTGCAGCGTCGCGGGCATCACGCGGTCGCCATTCCGCCGCGTGTGATGGTTGATGGCCCGCCTGCGATCGAGGCCGAAGGTTTGACCAAGCGGTTTGGCGATTTCACCGTCGTAGACAACGTGAGTTTCCGGATTGCGCAGGGCGAGATATTCGGATTTCTCGGCTCGAATGGTTGCGGCAAAACCACCACTATGAAAATGCTAACCGGCCTGCTGACTGCGACCAGCGGCTCGGCCCGCCTGTTCGGCGCGCCGATGGGGGGCAATAGCATGGCGGCGCGAAGGCGCGTCGGCTATATGTCGCAATCCTTCTCGCTTTATGGCGAACTGACGGTACGCGGCAATTTGGAGTTGCACGCAGCCCTGTTCCACCTGCCACGAGCGCGGCGCGCGGCCCGGATTGACGAACTGCTGGACCAGTTCGGTCTGCACGCAGTCGCCGATACCCTGCCCGGATCGCTGTCGCTCGGTCTTCGCCAGCGGCTTCAGCTTGCCACAGCAGTTCTGCATGAGCCCGAAATACTAATTCTGGACGAGCCAACATCGGGCGTTGATCCGGTCGCACGGGATGCCTTCTGGGAGATGCTGGTCGAACTGTCGCGCCACGACGGTGTGACGATCTTCATCTCCACCCACTTCATGAACGAAGCCGAACGCTGCGACAGGATCTCCCTGATGCACGCGGGCAAGGTGCTGGCCGAGGGTGCGCCCCACGACCTTTGCATCGCGAGGGGCGAAGATACGCTGGAAGACGCCTTTATCGGTTACATGACCGACGCTGGGGCGGATGAGGACGGGGCCAGCCAAAAGGCCGCCCTGTCCCTGCCCATGCCCATGGCCGGGCAAACCGTCGCGCTTGGCACGGTGGCGCGGATCTGGGCCATTGCACGGCGCGAGGCACTGGAACTTGGGCGTGATCCGATCCGCCTGGGGTTTGCGATTTTTGGTCCGCTGGTTCTGATGCTTGCAATGGGTTTTGGCATTACCTTTGACGTCGAAAACTTACCGTACGCCGTGCTGGATCAGGACCAGTCCCGCGAAAGCCGGATGCTGGATGATGCCTTTGCCAGTTCGCGCTATTTTATACAGAAACCGCCGATCAGCGACCTGAGCGACTTGAATCAACGCATGCTGGAAGGCCAGATCACGACCGCGCTAGTGATACCGCCAAATTTCGGGCGTGATCTTCTGGCCGGGCGCGGGGCCGAGCTTGGCGTCTGGCTTGACGGGTCGAACACGATCCGCGCTGAAACCGCGCGCGGCTTTGTCCAGGGCGTGGTGCAGAATCAACTGCGCGACCTGATGCTGCGGGAAACTGGTGTTGCGCCCGACATGACCCTCGCCCGTATTGTTGAGCCGCGGTTTCGCTACAATCAGGCGTTCCGATCGCAATATGCAATACCGCCGGGCGTGCTGATGATGCTGCTGATCCTGATTCCAGCGATGCTGACAGCCCTTGGAGTGGTGCGCGAAAAAGAGATGGGCTCGATCGTTAACCTCTATGCTGCCCCCACGAGCAGCTTTGAATTTCTGCTGGGCAAGCAACTGCCTTACGTCGGTGTCGCCATGGCAAGTTTTGCCAGCCTCGTTGTAATGATGATGGCGGTCTTTGGCGTGCCTGCGCCCAGCAGCCCTTTGGCGCTGACCCTTGGTGCACTAGCCTATGTGCTGGCGGCCACCAGTTTCGGCTTGCTGGTGTCGTGCTTCGTGCAAACACAGATTGCCGCGATCTTTGCCACAGCGATCCTTCTGGTGGTACCGGTGATCAACTTCTCCGGCATGCTCTATCCGGTTTCGACATTGGGGGCGGGTACATCCCTGATCGGTCAGGGTTTTCCGGCGGTCTATTTTCAACGCATCAGCACCGGCGTGTTTAACAAGGGGCTAGACCTTGCAGCACTCTGGCCCAACCATCTGGTGCTGGGATTATTTTTCATGGGGTTTCTTGGTCTTGCCACCCTGCTGCTGCGCCAACAGGAGGCTTAGATGGTGCGTGCGCTGTCCAATATCTTTCGGTTGGGGGTCAAGGAACTTTACAGCCTTTTACGTGATCCGGTGCTTATGGGGCTGATCCTCTATGCCTTCAGTGCGGCGATTTATGTCGTTGCAAAGGGTGTGAAGACCGAGCTGAGCAATGCAGCCATCGCGGTGGTAGATGAAGATCACTCGGCCCTGTCGGCGCGCATTTCCGGTGCCTTGATGCAACCTTATTTCAAGCCACCCGTCATGATTACGCTTGATCAGGTCGATGCCCTGATGGATGCTGGCCGTTATAGTTTCGTTCTCGACATCCCGCCCCGCCTGGAGGCCGATCTTCTGGCCGGGCGAGCCCCGGTAATCCAGTTGAATGTCGATGCTACAGCGATGAGCATCGCAGGCAATGGCACACTTTATATTCAAAGCATCATTACCGCCGAAACCGCTGATTTCCTTGGTCGCGGTGCAAGTGCACCCGTAGCGCCGGTTAACCTGGTGATCCGGGCAAAATACAATCCCAATCTGGATTCAACCTGGTTCATGGCGGTCATGCAGATTATCAACAATGTCTCGATCCTGGCCATCATCCTCAGCGGTGCAGCGGTGATCCGCGAGCGCGAGCGCGGAACCATCGAGCATTTGCTGGTAATGCCGGTTTCGGTGGTCGAAATCATGCTGGCCAAGGTCTGGGCAAACGGCCTGGTAATCGTTGTGGCAACGGTGCTGTCTCTGCGACTAGTGGTTGGCGGTGCACTGGGGGTGCCGATCGCGGGGTCAGTGACGCTGTTCACCTTCGGGGCAGCGGTTTATCTTTTCGCGGTGACATCGATTGGCGTGATGCTTTCGACAGTGGCGCGCTCGATGCCGCAATTCGGACTAGCTGCGATCCCGGTCTTCATAGTGATGATCCTGTTATCTGGCTCGGTCACGCCGATCGAAAGTATGCCGCCTGCTATTCAAACTGCGGTGCAGGTGTTGCCCTCCACCCATTTTATAAAATTCTCACAAGCGGTGCTGTATCGCGGTGCTGGGATCAGTATCGTCTGGCCCCATCTCGCCATCACCGCAACCATCGGTGCCGTGTGCTTTGCCTTTGCCTTCGCCCGGTTTCGCGCCGCATTGGCTGCGATATGAGTGACCGTTGAATCCCACCTAACAGTTGAGATTTATGCATGATAGGGTATCGTCGGTGCTGATAATGATGAAACAACCCCAGTATACAACATCAGCGACAATCTGGGGGCGACCATCCCATCAGAAATCTCAGACGTCATTGGATAGCCTAACCTCAAATATCATTTGTGAACGACCGCGTTGCGTAACCCGCTCTAGCCTCTCCGCACTTTCGGCCTATGCTCCCTCCCCGCCCAAATAGCCACTCGTGAGATGTTGGTGCCTTGCCACGAATTCCCTTCTATCTGTCTCCGAATAGATCAAAACCCGTAGCTTTGGTGAGCCAATGGCAATTTGCCGACTAATATGGCAACCCAGCTGACCTCTTTTACGTCTTAACAAGAGAAGAGCTAAGGACCTGTTGGTCCTCGCGCCCGCAACAGAAATAGACGGGGCCGTGTCCTCGTGCGTTGCGCTGCGGGCCGCACCAAACCCCCATCGATTTCTATTGCAGTTGCTACCCCCGACGCTTCGCCAGCGGGTCAGGTTTTAGAGACGACGCCCATAAAGGGCTTTGCTCAAAACCAGAACCAAAAGGGCAATAGACCCCAATGGTTCCACCACTTTGGAGACGCCACAAATGGCCAAGAAGTTTGATGTTCGGATCGACGTAACCGCAAGAATGATTGCTGCAATTGAAGCCGGAGCCCCACCTTGGCGCAAGCCTTGGACAGGGTCAGCAGTTGGCGGAGCCTTTCCGCAGCGATCCACAGGAGAGCAATACCGAGGCATCAATGTGCTGTTGCTTTGGTTGGCCGCCGAGGAAAACGGCTATTGTTCCGCTCATTGGTTCACTTACCGCCAAGCGGCAGAGATGGGCGCGCAGGTGCGCAAGGGTGAGAAATCATCATCCGTTGTTAAATACGGCACCATTGAACGCGAGATTGATCAGGGCGAAGACAGGAAAATCCCCTACACAAAAGCTTATCGCGTGTTCAACGCCGACCAGATCGAAGGCTTGCCCGAAGAGTTTTACCGCCAGCCAGAGCCGCCCCGCGATCTAGGCACCCAAGCTGATCCCGCACTTGACGATTTCTTTGCGGCATTCGGTGTTCCCATCGATACCATCGACAAGCCGCAAGCTTATTACAACCCGAACAGCGACCGCATCCACATGCCGCCAATCGCGACCTTCTATGAGGCGGTAGAATATTACGGCACCCTCGCCCATGAATGCGCCCACGCTACAGGCCACAAGAGCCGCCTTGATCGGTTTGAGAAGTTCCAAGACCGAAAAGCCTACGCCTTTGAAGAGCTGGTTGCAGAAATTGCCTCTTGCATGCTGGCGGTCGAAATAGGCTTTAAGCCCGACTTTGGCCAATCCGCCGCTTATGTCGAAAACTGGCTCAAAGCCCTGAACGACGACAAGGGCTTTATCTTCAAAGCAGCCAGCGAGGCCCAGAAGGCAGTGGATTGCATCAAATCAAACGTTTCCGAAACAACAGCAGAGGTGGCCGCGCAAGCGGTCCCCCCCTGCCCCATTGGCTGACAGGGCATGTAAATACCCGAGAAGCTACCCAAGGAGAGATTCCCATGAAACCCACCGTTCACCTGATCAAAGACCTGCATCTGACAGCGACCGACAAGCGCAACATCTTGGCCACCATCGCCTATCTTGAGGAGAATTTTGCACCCTTTGTTGAGGCCAGCCCGCAGACTGTGCCGAACTATGGCGGGATTGCATGGGTGCGCAAAGGCTCAGGAAAATCCTATGCCATCACCCCGCGTCCAAGTGAGGCCGGAACCTATTCCATTGTGATCCGAGAATCCTACAAGAACGACTATGGCGTCATGCAGAGCCGCCCGATGACTGTCACGGTTCGGATCAAGAACCGCGCCGCGTTGCATCTACCCAACTATGCCCAGCCAGACAGCAGTTCGAACCTGTTTACAGAGGGGGAGTTGAGCCAATGACCCTGCATTTGATTTGCAGCCATTGCGGCAGTGATAACGTCCGTGCCGATGCCTATGCCTCTTGGAGTAGCGAAGAAGGCGATTGGGTTTTGCATTCCGTCTATGACGCCCGTTTTTGCGAAAACTGCGAACGAGAGGTCAGCTTGCTTGAGATTGATGAGGAAACCGAGATGGAAATCGGCTTCTATGGCATGATCAAGGATGGAGATGGCGCGCGGCGGGTTGAGGGTCACGAGACACCGGATTTCTTCGACGTGATGGTCAGAACCACAGCCCTTGAAAGTGGCGATATTCTTACCCTGTTTGAGTTTGACGATCTAAGTCGCAAAGATGCCAATGCGTCCCTTGCAGGCATGTCCGCCATCTTCCCGAAAGCCCCGATTGATTGGCATCTGGGCAAGAAGCCAGACTTAGCTCCGAAAATAGGCTGGAAGTATCGCAATGTAACCCGCGCACAATGGGAAACCCACAAAGCCAATGCTCCTGATGTAGCAGGGCGGGATTGGGCGTATTTCCGGTTTTATGAGGGGGCGGTAAACACGGGATACGTTGAAGACAAATATGCGCTTTGCCGGATCACAGGGGCCAAGCGACCAATCACGGTTGATGAGCACTACGAAATATTCGGCGCAACAGATTGAGTGGGATGCGCCGCCGATAAGCTACTTGCATGGCTTATTCGGTGTTGGGTAAATTTGTCCGGTGACGTCAGGGAGAGGCCCCCCTGTCCTCACCGGACT
>JAFLKA010000390.1 GCA_022712735.1 Marinosulfonomonas sp.
GACCGAAAAGATCGGGAAGGTGGTAAAGCCAAAGAAAACCGCGCCCAGCATCACCATTGTCGTGCCCCCGTCCGAGGCCAGAACCGCTGTGCCACAGCTAATGACGGCCGCGATGGACAGGCCGATCAGCACCCAGCGCCGATCATATTTATCGGCGAGCCAGCCTGCGGGATATTGCGCCAACGCGCCGCCCAACACATAGGCCGCCAGAAACAGCGCGATCTGGTCCAGTTGCAGGCCAACCTCTTGGCCATAGATCGGGCCGACCATACGAAAGGCAGCACTGGTCAGGCCCGCGACCATCACACCGGCGGCGGCCAGCGGGGAATGTTTGATCGCCAGCATCGGGCGCAGGCGCGGGGCGGCGGGTGTTTTTGGCGGGCTGGCTTTGGTCAGGGTCAGCGGCAGGATTGATGCGCAACAGAGCAGCGCCAGAATGTTGTAGGACACATAGCTGGCGGGTTCCAGCACACCGATCAGCATCTGCGCCGCCATGGATCCGCCCATATCGACAATGCGGTAACCGCTCATCGCGCGGCCACGGGTTTCATTGGTGACTTTGGCCTGAAGCCAACTTTCGATCACCGTGAAACAGCCCGCAATACACAGGCCGGTGGCGATGCGCATGATCGCCCATGCGATGGGGTCAATTATGATCATATGGGCCAACAGGCCAATGGCGCCGGTGGCAGTAAAGGCGGCAAAAGCGCGGGAATGGCCGACGCTGCCCATCAGGCGCGGCGCCCACCAGCAGCCGATCAAAAAGCCAAAGAAATGCGCCGATCCAAGGAAGCCGACTTGCGCCGTGGTAAAGCCGATATTCAGCCCCGAGATCGCATCAAGCGGCGCCACGCCGCCCGACGACAGCTGCAACAGGATGACAGACAGGAAAAGGGCGGCAAAGGAAATCAATAGGCGCATGAAATGGGGTTCGCGTGTTTGGGTGGGGAAACTATGGTGTGAATTGTTTTCGGGGTCTATTCATTTATCGACGTGGCGGGGTCGTTTTTGATCTTAGTTGCCCTGACGAATACGCGCCAGTATCCGCAGATCAATCCGATCACCAACCAGATCGGGATACCCCGTTGCCCCAAAGGCGCTGCGGGATATGGTGCCGGTCAACAGGATGCTAAGACGCAAAAGATCGGCTGGATCGCTGTCTTTCAGCCGATAGAACCCTGCCATCAGCGTAAGCGGTTTGGTGACGCCGCGGATGGTCACCATACCTGTGATTTTCACCCCATTTCCCGACGGCAATACCTTTGTGCTGACAAAACGGATGTGCGGATGGTTGGCGACATCCAGCACAGATTTTCCAAGCAACGCCTGGGTCGCGAAAATGAAACCGGCGCGGGCTTTGCTGACATTCAGGGTGATCTGGATTTTGGAGGCGGGCAAGGTGTCAAAGTCGATCAGTATATCGGCGCTGGCCACGGGCATCGCCCCTTTGATTTGGCGTCCATCTAACCTGTAGGTGAACCTGACCGATGATTTGTCCGGCTCAAGCCTGTAGCGGGTCGGATCGGCATAGGCCGCCGTGATCGTTAGTAAAAGCAGAACAAGGCCAAGGATTGTTTTGAGCATGAAACCAGCATAGTCGGGACTATTTCACAGTAAAGTAAAAACGAGCATATCGAAATACGCCCTCGCCAAATGCGCATTGCCTGATAAGCTGATCGGGCAAACCGGAGGAAAAAACATGAAAATAATTATTGTTACACTACTACTATCGCTTTCATTTATTGGCGGAGCTGCTGCCGAGGGCGTGAAGCATTTCGTCGCCATTCACGTTGACCAGAATGACCCCAAAGTGATGAACATGGCCCTGAACAACGCTGTGAACGTCAACAAATATTACGAATCTATTGGTGATACTGTCGAAATCGAGCTGGTCGCCTATGGCCCCGGCCTGAACATGTTCGTGGTTGGCAAAAGCCCGGTGGCGGACCGGATTTCGGTTTTATCTCTGGAGCTGGACAACCTGACGTTTTCCGCCTGTGGCAACACCCATCGCAAGATGAGCGCCAAAGTCGGCCATGATGTGCCGTTGATGTCTGAGGCCGTCGTTGTGCCATCCGGCGTGGTGCGCTTGATCGAGCTACAGGAAAACGGTTTTGCCTATGTGCGCCCGTAAGGGATTGCCAATCCGGTGAAACAGGCTACCTCTGATCCTGAATATAAAATAGGGATCAGAACATGCGCATGAACGAGTTGGGCCGCACCGGCCTGGAAGTAAGCGAACTGTGCCTCGGGTCGATGACCTGGGGCACACAGAATTCACAGGCCGAGGGCCACGCGCAGATCGATATGGCGCTGGACCACGGGGTGAACTTTGTCGACACCGCTGAAATGTATCCGGTCAATCCGGTGGCGGCTGAAAACGTCGGCAAGACCGAAGCGATCATTGGCGAATGGTTTGCCCGTACAGGGCGGCGCAAGGAGGTGGTGCTGGCCACCAAAATGTCGGGTAAAAACGGCGGCTTTGTGCGGGGTGGTCAGGGGATCACGGCAGTAACGATTACAGAAGGTGTTGAAGGATCACTAAAGCGGCTGCAAACGGATTATATCGATTTGTATCAGCTGCACTGGCCCAATCGCGGATCCTATATGTTTCGCCAGAATTGGGAGTTTGACCCGTCCGGTCAGGACCGCGTTGAGACGATTGCCAATATGCGCGAGGTTCTGGAGGCATTGGCCAAGATGGTAAAGGCTGGCAAAATCCGCCACGTTGGCTTGTCGAACGAGAGCGCTTGGGGCACAGCGATGTGGTTGCGTCTGAGTGACGAAGGGGCGGGGCCGCGCATGATGTCGATCCAGAACGAATATTCACTGCTGTGCCGGATGTTTGACACCGATCTGTCCGAACTCTCAGTGAACGAGGATGTCGGCCTGCTGGCATTTTCGCCTTTGGCCGTCGGGCTGTTAACCGGAAAATACAAACGCGATGTGACGCCGGAAGGATCGCGCCGTGCGATCAACGGCACCCTTGGCGGGCGGGTGACCGATCGCGTGTGGGGCGCGACTGCGGCCTATGAGGACATCGCCGCGCGGCACGGATTGAACATCGCGCAAATGGCGCTGGCGTGGTGCCGCACACGGCCGTTCATGACCTCGGCGATTTTCGGGGCGACGAATATGGATCAATTG
>JAFLKA010000294.1 GCA_022712735.1 Marinosulfonomonas sp.
CAAAGCTGCCGCTGATGGTCATCTGAAGGGTGTGCTGGGTTATACCGAAGTGCCGAATGTCTCGATCGACTTCAACCATGATCCGCATTCCTCGATCTTCCACATGGACCAGACCAAGGTGGTTTCCGGCAACATGGTCCGTATCCTGACGTGGTATGACAACGAGTGGGGTTTCAGCAACCGCATGGCCGACACAGCCGTCGCCATGGGAGCCTTGATCTAATGGGCATCGCGGCCATTACGGATATGGATGTGAAGGGTAAGTGCCTTGTGGTGCGCGCCGATCTGAACGTACCGTTCCACACGGATGGCACGGTTTCGGACGCCACCCGCATCACGCGGTTCGCCGAGGGCATGCGCCCGCTGCTGGCCGCTGGTGCGTCGCTTGTGATCCTGACCCATCTGGGCCGTCCCAAAGGACAGCGCAATCCAGACCTTACGACCCAGTCGATCCAGTCGACATTGGCGGAAGCTTTGGGTGTGGACGTGGCGTTTAGCAGTACTTGCATTGGCACCGATGCTGAAGCCGCCGCAGCCGCATTGAACGCTGGCGAAGTCCTGTTGTGCGAAAACGTGCGGTTCGAGCCGGGTGAAGAAGAAAATGATCCGGCGCTGGCCGCACAATTCGCCCGCCTTGGCGACATCTACGTCAACGACGCATTTTCCTGTGCCCATCGTGCGCATGCCTCGACCGAAGCGATTGCAAGCCAGATGATCGCAACCGCTGGCCCCTTGATGCTGGGCGAGGTCACCGCATTGACCAAAGCATTAGAGAACCCCAAACACCCGTCTGTGGCAATTGTAGGCGGGGCCAAGGTTTCGTCGAAAATCTCGGTTCTAAAGAACCTTGTCGGCAAACTCGACGCGGTGATCATCGGCGGCGGCATGGCCAACACCTTCCTGTTCGCCGATGGCGCACCGATGGGTAAATCGCTGCACGAGGCTGATCAAGTCGACACCGTGGCCGAAATTCGTGCCTTGGCAAAAAAGTCCGGCTGCAAGCTGTTGCTGCCCATCGACGTGGTGATTGCACGCGAATTCAAGGCCAATGCAAGGAAGCAGATCGTCGCCAATGACGCCTGCCCCGAGGACGCGATGATACTGGATGCCGGCCCCGAGGCCCTGCGTGATTTCGAGGCCGAACTGGCCAGCGCCCAGACCATCCTGTGGAACGGACCACTTGGCGCCTTTGAAATCCCGCCGTTTGACCATTCGACCAAAATGCTGGCCCGTGCGGCGGCTGATATGACCCGCGCAGGTCTGGCCGTGTCCGTGGCAGGTGGCGGCGATACCGTGGCCGCGCTGAATGTGGCCAACGCCGCTGATGACTTCACCTATGTCTCCACCGCCGGTGGGGCCTTTCTGGAATGGCTCGAGGGCAAAGAACTGCCCGGCCTTGCCGCACTCTCGCGTGCAAAAGCAGCTTAATCTTAAGGACTTAACAACATGGCACTTATCACACTACGTCAACTGCTGGACCACGCCGCCGAGAATGACTACGGCGTGCCTGCGTTCAACATCAACAACATGGAACAGGGTCTGGCGATCATGCGCGCGGCTGACGAATGCAACGCGCCGGTGATCATGCAAGCCTCGCGCGGTGCGCGGTCTTATGCGGGTGACATCATGCTGCGCCATATGATTCAGGCGCTGGCTGAAATGTATCCGCATATTCCACTGTGTATGCATCAGGACCACGGCAATAACGAGGCCACATGTTCCTCGGCGATCCGCCACGGTTTCACCTCGGTGATGATGGACGGATCATTGCTGGCCGACATGAAAACCCCTGCCGATTTTGACTATAACGTCGACATCACCGAGCGCGTATCGCGCATGGCGCATTGGGTTGGCGCCTCGGTTGAAGGTGAGTTGGGCGTGCTGGGTTCGCTGGAAACCGGCGAAGCGGCTGAGGAAGACGGATCAGGCGCAGTTGGCAAACTGTCGATGGAACAACTGTTGACCGATCCTGATGAAGCGGTTGAATTTGTCAAGAAAACCAAAGTGGACGCGCTGGCAATCGCTTGCGGCACCTCGCACGGCGCATACAAGTTTTCGAGCAAACCCACAGGCGAGACATTGGCCATGAGCCAGATTGCGGCAATCCACGCCAAGCTGCCAAGCACTCACCTTGTGATGCACGGCTCAAGCTCGGTGCCGCAATACCTGCAAGACCTGATCAACAAATACGGCGGCGAGATGCCACAAACCTATGGCGTTCCGGTCGAGGAAATCGAAAAGGGCATCAAAATGGGCGTGCGCAAGGTGAATATCGACACCGACAACCGCATGGCGCTGACTGGACAGTTCCGCAAAGTGGCAGCGGAAAACCCGACCGAGTTTGACCCGCGCAAATTCATGATCCCTGCGATGGCAGAAATGCAAAAACTGGTCAAAGACCGGTTCGAGCGCTTCGGCACCGCTGGCAATGCCGCAAAAATGACCGTCATCCCGATGGATGACATGGCCAAGCGTTATGCCGACGGATCACTTGACCCGCAAATCGCCTGAACCTAAACGCGGGGGGAGACACCGATTTCTTTGAAAGAAATCGAACCGGAGTTTTTGAAAAACTCCGCCCCCCGCGCAGACCGCAAACAAAACAGGAAATGAACCATGTCCTTTGACCGCTCCATCAAAATTGCCCCCTCCATCCTGTCGGCAGATTTCGCCAACCTTGGCGCTGAAATCCGCGCGGTCGAGGATCAGGGATGCGACTGGATTCACGTTGACCCGATGGATGGGCATTTTGTGCCTAACCTGACAATCGGCCCCAACGTCGTCGCCGCCATCCGTCCACATGTAAAAACCTTCATGGATGTGCATCTGATGATTGCACCTGCCGACCCCTATATCGAAGCCTTCGCCAAGGCAGGCTCCGACATGATCACGGTCCACGCCGAGGCTGGCCCACACCTGCAACGGTCCCTGCAAAGCATCCGCGATCTGGGTAAAATGTCGGGCGTGGCGCTAAATATGACAACGCCGATTGCCACCGTTGAGCACATTCTGGATACCATTGACATGGTGTTGATCATGACGATCAATCCCGGTTTTGGCGGTCAGAAATTCAACCACCCGATGATCGAAAAAGTGCGCCAGATGCGCGCGATGATCGGGGAGCGCCCGATCCACATTCAGGTGGATGGCGGCATCACTCCCGAAACCGCCCCCTTGGTGGCGGCTGCCGGTGCCGATGTGCTGGTCGCCGGTTCCGCCGTATTCAACGGCGGTTCCGTTGATAACCCCGAGGTTTATGGCAAAAACATCCGCGCCATCCGCGACGCGGCCTCTGCTGCACTATAGCGACGACCAGAAGGTCCGCGCGAACGAGCCTTCCAAAACTCGGCCTGTCAGATTAAACCTGACAGGTCGTTTTAGAACGCTTCCAGTTAACCTTGGATCGGAATTCACCCCAATTGAGGGCGAATTCCGATGCTCTTTATGTCAATGCAAACTGGAAACACTTTAACAAACTGGAGAACCATCATGGCTGTCACCCCCCCCGTCTGCGATTTCAACTGGCCAGCGCCCGATTTCAGCCTGCCCGCCACCGATGGCAAAACCTATTCGCTGAATGATCTAAAGGGCGAGAACGGCACGCTGGTGATGTTCATCTGCAACCACTGCCCCTATGTGATTTCCATCATGGATAAACTGGTGCGGGATGCGCGCGATTTGCAAAAACTGGGCATCAGCGTGATTGCGATCAACGCCAATGACGCCGATGAATACCCCGATGACAGTTTCGAGAACATGCAAAAACAGGACTTCCCGTTCCCGTATCTGCACGACGAAAGCCAAACAGTGGCCCGCAGCTATGACGCCGCCTGCACACCGGATTTCTTTGGCTTTAACGCCGATATGGGTCTGCAATACCGTGGCCGTCTGGATTCGTCCGGCCGTAACGCCGGTGCTGACGATCTGACCCGCGATTTATATCTGGCAATGAAACAGGTCGCCGAAACAGGTGCTGGACCCGCAGATCAAATCCCCTCAATGGGCTGCTCAATCAAATGGAAAACCGCATGATACCTATCGTTTTTGACCTCGACGGCACGCTGATCCACAGCGCGCCCGATCTGCACGCGGCCTGCGTAAAAATGCTGGCCGATGCCGGTGCCCCGACGCCTGATCTGGCAACCGTCACCAGCTATATCGGCAATGGCGTGCCCAAACTGGTGGAGCGCGCAATCGCAAACGCGGACCTGCCGACCGAGGATCACGCCCAATGCGTTAAGGTCTTTATGTCCTATTATGACGCTGATCCGGCAACCCTGACCACGCTTTATCCTAACTTGCTGACGTTGCTAAACGCGCTCAAGGCCAAGGGCCACAAAATGGCCGTCTGCACCAATAAACCGGAAGCTCCGGCCCGCGTGATCCTGAAACTGCTGGATATCGAGGATTTCTTTGAGGTGGTTGTCGGCGGCGATACCATGCCCACCCATAAACCCGATCCCGCACCTTTGCATGAATGCCTCAGACTGATGGGCGTAGAAACCTGCCTTTATGTTGGCGACAGCGAGGTCGATGCCGAAACCGCGGATCGTGCCAAAATGCCAATGGCACTGTTCACCGACGGCTATCGCAAGGTTCCTGTGGCCGAGCTACCACATGATTTCGCCTTTGACGATTTTGCGCAGCTTGGCCCCTATATCGAAACCCTCTCTTCATGACCCTGAAGGCCTTGATTTTCGACGTCGACGGCACCTTGGCCGAAACCGAAGAAGCCCACCGCGCGGCGTTCAATTCTACATTTAAGGCATGGGGGCTGGGCTGGAACTGGTCGGTAGATGACTATCGAACCTTGCTAAAAACCACCGGTGGCAAAGAACGCATGCGCGCGCATCAAACCACTTTGCCAGACGGCCAGCGCCGCCTGTCGGACGACGAGATCGCCAGATTGCACATCGCGAAAACCGCCGCTTACGGCGCCATTCTTGCCTCAGGCCAACTGGAATTGCGCGAAGGGGTGGCCGACCTGATCATTGCAGCCCGTGCGCGTGGCCTGAAGGTCGCCGTCGCCACCACCACCACCACCCCGAATGTCGAAGCATTGTGCCAATGTTGCTGGGGCAAACCGGCGTTAGAGGTGTTTGATCACGTCGCCGCAGGCGACATGGTGAAACAGAAAAAACCCGCCCCCGACGTGTTCCTGCTGGCGCTAGAACAGCTGGGCCTGCCCGCTGATGCCTGTATCGCATTCGAGGATAGCCGCAATGGTGTGTTTTCTGCTCTGGGTGCAGATCTGCCCGTGCTGGTCACCCCCTCGGCCTACACCGACACGGATGACTTCAGCGATGCAAACTGGGTGATCCCGACACTAGAGGCCAAACACCTACCCTCGGAATTACTCTAAACTTCCCACATTTTCGTTCCATAAATATCCGCGCCGCAGGCACCACTTTGCCCCGCAGGGGCAAAGTGTTTGGGGCGACACGCGTAGCGTGGCGCAACCCCTCAGGTAAACTTGCGGAAAAACCGTGTGCGGTCAAAAATCTTCTCCAGCGCTTCTAGGCGCGGACGGGTTTCACCCCATGTTTTCTCCTGAACCT
>JAFLKA010000036.1 GCA_022712735.1 Marinosulfonomonas sp.
GCTGATGATCCTGATGCCGGTATCCGGTGCGCTGGCATGGTTTGTCGGGATTGAACAAGCGGCGACCAACCATTTTTATATGAAATTTGCCTTGCTCGGCTTGGTTGCGCTGCATGTTGCGGCGGCGTTGTTCCACCAGTTTGTGCTAAAGACAAACCTGATGCAGCGGATGAAAACACCCGAAGCTTAAGCGCTTAGAAACGCTTGTGCCGTTTGCGCGAATTCGCGTGGTTTTTCGGCGTGGAGCCAATGGCCCACGTCGGGGATACGTGCGAAACGGGCCTTTGGGAACAGGGCCTTAATGCCGGTGCGGTGCTCAGACAGCACGTAATCCGATGCCCCGCCGGACAGGAACAGGGTTGGCCCGCCAAACGTGCCGCCCATATCGGGAAAGCCCATGATATTCGGCATCTCGGCCTCTAGCACATCCAGATTTAGCCGCCAGCGTTTCGCCTTAACATCAAGCGATTGCAGCAGGAAGGCGCGCACGCTTGCGTCTTCAACATCGGCGGCCATCAACCTGTCCGCATCCGAGCGTTTTTCCACACGGGACAAATCCATGCGGCGCATCACGTCGATAAAGCCGACTTGTGTGTGGGTATAGGTGACTGGCGCAATATCGGCGATGATCAGGCGGCGCACAAGGGCGGGGTGTTGCAGCGCCAGCACCATCGCGGCCTTGCCCCCCATCGAATGGCCAATCACATCGGCGTGGCCACCATTGGCCGCGATCACTTCGGCCAGATCGGATGCCATATCGGCATAGCTGTGGCTGTCAAACCAGTCGCTTTGCCCGTGATTGCGCATATCGACAGACAGTACTTGGCGCACGTCCGACATGCGTTTTGCAATTGCACCCCAGTTGCGGGCCGACCCATATAGCCCGTGCACAATCAGCAACGGGGGCTGGTCTGTCGGGGTGCCTGTCAAAACCGTGTTTATCATGCGACTCGTTCTAACCAAGCGATGCGCCTTGCGCCAGAGGTGTTGAGTGTGTGTGGGGCCATTGCTATCGTGCCCAAATTAAGGGTGGGACGTATTTTGACAAATCTGGTTCAGGAAAAGGCCGCAGAGGTGGCCGATCTTATGAAAGAGCGGCTGAATGTTCGCGGTAAGGATCTGGCGACCAAGCTGCGCCATACCGGCCGGATGATGCCAAAACGGATCAAACGCGAGGCTCGGTTTTTGGCGGATGCTGCGGCACTGGCTGAAAACCCCAAGTTAAGCAGGATGATTGATCCTGCGCGGGTCGAGACAGCGCATCGGGCCTGCATCGGGTTTTTGGAAACCGTTGATGTCGCGGACCGGCGCAAGGGCGTACTGCTGGGTATTCTGGGTAGCGTGACGCTGGCGTTTGTGGTGGTATCGGTGCTGGTTATTACGGTGCTGGTCTGGCGCGGGTATCTTTAGACCGTGGCCCGAATGCCTCGCGGTAGACCAGCGTCACCGTGGCAAAGCTGACGTAGAGCAACAGATACCATGACCCGAGTTTGGCAAAGCTGACCCAATGGAATTCGGCCGATTGCCCCGCGTAAACCCATGTGCCGGTGTTGGTGCCGATATTTTCAGCAAGCCACAGGAAGAAACTGCTGAGGATGGCGGCAAGCGGGAGGGGCATCCAGTAGGTGTTTGCGCCGATGGTGAACTGGATGCGGGTGCGGATATAGAGGATCAGTGTGGCGGCGAACAGGGCCAGCCGGATGTCGGGCAGGAAATGGTGCGCAAAGAAATTGACGTAGATGGCGCAGGCCAGCAGGACGGTCATCCAGAACGGCGGGTAGGGGGTGAAACGCATCTCGAAAATGCGGATCACTCGCGCCATGTAGGAGCCGACCGAGGCATACATGAACCCTGAAAATAGCGGCACGCCCATTAGTTTGATCAGGCCGGCTTCAGGATAGGCCCACGAGCCCGCCTGCACTTTGAATATCTCCATCGCGGTGCCGATGATGTGGAACAGCAGGATCACGCGGGCCTCGCGCCAGCTCTCGAGTTTTAGGGCAAGGAAGGTAATTTGCAGGGTCAGGGCGTAGAGGAACAGCCCGTCATAGCGGGCCAAGGCCCAATCGTCTTGCCAGATTGCTTTTGAGGCAATGATGCCGATCAGCATCAGGCCGCCGAACAGGCAGGCCCAGCCCTGTTTCAGGATAAACATCACCAGTTCGGCGGCCCAATGGGGCAGGCGGGCGCGCATCGCGTCGCCAAGGCGGCGTTCAAGGGCGCGGGTTTTGTGGTTGGTCTGGTTCATCCCCGCACCAAACAAAAACGCCGCCGCTTTGTCCAGCGACGGCGTGTGTTTTGTGACGTGCGTGGCTTACAGGTTTGGATACATCGGGAAACCGGCGCACAGCGCTTCAACTTTGGCTTTCACCGCCGCTTCCACATCTGCGTTGCCCTCTTCACCATTGGCCGCCAGACCATCGACAACTTCGACGATCCAGTCCGCGATCTGGCGGAACTCGGCCTCGCCAAAGCCGCGGGTGGTGCCAGCGGGTGTGCCCAGACGGATGCCCGATGTCACGAACGGTTTTTCAGGATCAAACGGGATGCCGTTTTTGTTGCAGGTAATGTGGGCGCGGCCCAATGCCTTTTCGGTCGCGTTACCTTTGACCCCTTTGGGGCGCAGATCGACCAGCATGACGTGGGTGTCGGTGCCGCCGGTGACGATGTCCAGACCGCCCTTGATCAACTGATCCGCCAGCGCCACAGCATTGGCGCGCACAGCGATCTGGTAGGTTTTGAACTCGGGGCGCAGGGCCTCGCCAAAGGCCACGGCCTTGGCTGCGATCACATGCATCAACGGGCCGCCCTGAATGCCGGGGAAGATGGCTGAATTGACCTTTTTGGCGATGTCCGCGTCATTGGTCAGGATCATGCCACCGCGTGGTCCACGCAGGGTTTTATGCGTGGTGGTGGTGGCGATATGGGCGTGCGGAAATGGCGAGGGGTGTTCGCCCGCTGCCACAAGTCCGGCGAAATGCGCCATATCAACCATCAGATAAGCACCGACCATATCGGCGATTTCGCGGAAACGGGCAAAATCAATCTGGCGCGGAATGGCGGACCCACCGGCGATGATCAGTTTTGGCTGATGCTCTTTGGCAAGCGCTTCGACCTGATCGTAATCAATCAGGTTGTCATCGCGTTTCACGCCGTATTGCACAGCGTTGAACCATTTGCCCGACTGGTTCGGGGCGGCACCGTGGGTCAGGTGACCGCCGGAAGCCAAGTTCATACCAAGGATGGTATCACCGGGCTGGATCAATGCTTGAAACGTGCCTTGGTTGGCTTGCGAGCCTGAATTTGGCTGCACATTAACGAACTCGCAACCGAACAATTGCTTGGCGCGGTCAATCGCCAGCGTTTCGGCCACGTCCACATATTGGCAGCCGCCATAATAACGACGGCCTGGATAGCCCTCGGCGTATTTGTTGGTCATCACCGAGCCTTGTGCTTCCATCACGGCGGCGGACACGATGTTTTCCGAGGCGATCAGCTCGATCTCGTCGCGCTGGCGGCCCAATTCATCGGTGATGGATTTGAACAATTCAGGGTCGCGGGATGATAGGGTTTCGGTGAAGAAACCGGCGTCTGTCGTGGTGCTCATTTAGGGGACTCCTTGGCGCGTCAATGGGAATTCACGGCCTCTGTATCCGAGAATGGTGCCCATGATAAGCCTGTAAAACGACGCATGGTTTGGAATTGGCGTCATAGGTGGATGCAATCGGGGGCTTGTGTTTTTTCTGGGCGCGGGCAAAGTGGTTTTTCAAACAAAGGATGGCAAATGGCCAAGCGTCTGAAAATAGCATTTGTAGCCAGCAAGGTTGACAGCGCCCAAGATGCGCTAACGCGGCTGAGTGCGCGGTATGGAGCAGTGGACCCTGATGCGGCGGATGTGATCGTGGCCTTGGGCGGGGACGGTTTCATGCTGAACACCTTGCATAAAATGCAGCATTTGTCGGTGCCGGTTTACGGGATGAACCGTGGCACTGTCGGCTTTTTGATGAACGACTATAGCGAGGACGCGCTGGATGTGCGGTTGGCCGCTGCCGAAGAAGAGGTGATCAACCCGCTTTCCATGCAGGCTGAATGCCGCGATGGCACGATCCACAACGCATTGGCGATCAACGAGGTTTCGTTGCTGCGGGCCGGACAACAGGCGGCAAAACTGCGCATCACAGTGGACGGCAAATTGCGGTTGGAAGAACTGGTTTGCGACGGGGCGATGATCAGCACGCCCGCCGGATCAACTGCCTATAACTATTCAGCACACGGCCCGATTTTACCGATTGGGTCGGATGTTTTGGCCCTGACCGCGGTGGCCCCGTTTCGCCCGCGCCGCTGGCGGGGGGCGTTGTTGCCTAAATCTTCGGTGGTGCGGTTTGATGTGTTGGAACCAGAAAAACGCCCTGTGATGGCGGGGGCTGACAGCCAGCCGGTGCGCGATGTGGTGTCGGTTGAAATACGCAGTGAACCCGCTGTGTCACACCGCATGCTGTTTGATCCGGGGCACGGTCTGGAAGAGCGCCTTATTCGTGAGCAGTTTAGTTAGGGGCGATGAAGTTTTTGCGGTGCATTATTGTGCTGATTACCTGCCGATATGGCACTATCAGTGATCTGAATTTCACTCTGCAACCATATGAAATACATCTATATTATGTGTAGATTTGGTGCAGATAACCGCTGTCAAAAATAGAACTACTATTCCGGAATAGTAGTTCTATTCCAGTGCTGTTTTTTAACCATGCTCACATGAGGATGACAGGGAAAAACACCGGACTATTTTACACATCAACCCTGCGCATACCCTAGGGTTTCCAACGCAATCCCGATCTCTTTCAGAATGGCCGGATCATCGATGGTTGCGGGTATTTTGTATGCTTCGCCATCAGCAATTTTAACCATCGTTGCGCGCAATATTTTACCCGAGCGGGTTTTGGGCAACCGCTCGACCACCACGGCCAGCTTGAATGCTGCCACCGGTCCGATCTTCTCGCGGACCAGTTTTACAACGTCCTTGACGATGTCCGCGTGCGGGCGCTCGCAGCCGGCATTCAGGCAAAGGAACCCAAGCGGCAGTTGCCCTTTTAGCGCATCGGTCACGCCTATAACGGCGCATTCTGCAATGTCGGGGTGGCTGGCCAATACCTCCTCCATTGCGCCCGTCGACAGGCGGTGGCCTGCAACATTGATCACGTCATCGGTGCGGGCCATAATATACAAATAGCCGTCATCATCTTTATATCCCGCATCGCCAGTTTCGTAATAGCCCGGAAAGGTGGCTAGATATGCGGAATGATACCGTTCCTCGGCGTTCCACAGGTTGGGCAATGTGCCGGGTGGCAGCGGCAGTTTGATCGCGATTGCCCCCATTTCGCCAGCGGGTATTTCGTGGCCACCCTCGTCCAGAATTTGCACGTCATAACCGGGCATGGCCACTGAAGGTGAGCCGAGTTTGACCGGCAGATGTTCGATCCCCATCGGGTTGGCCGCAATCGACCAGCCGGTTTCGGTTTGCCACCAATGGTCAATCACCGGCACGCCCAGTTTATCTTGCGCCCAGATAATGGTGTCGGGGTCGGCGCGTTCGCCTGCCAAAAATAGCGTCTCGAAATTGGACAGGTCGTAGTTTTTCAACAACTCCCCGTTCGGGTCTTCGCGTTTAATGGCCCTGAATGCAGTCGGCGCAGTGAACAGCGCCTTGACTTTGTATTCCTCGATGATGCGCCAAAAGGTGCCTGCATCGGGGGTGCCGACGGGTTTACCCTCGAACACTATAGAGGTCGCGCCATGGATGAGTTGCCCATAGGCGATATAGCTGTGCCCAACAACCCAGCCCACATCGGACGCGGCCCAGAACACATCACCCGCATCAATGTTGTAGATCGCTTTCATCGTCCAATCCAGCGCCACCAAATGGCCTGCCGTGTGGCGGATTACGCCTTTGGGCTGGCCCGTGGTGCCGGAGGTATAGAGGATGTAACTGGGATGGTTGCCCGCCACCGGCACACATTCGGCCGGGGTGACACCGTATTGAAAGGCATGCCAGTCATAGTCACGCCCCTCGATCATCTGCGCAACCTCTTGTTCACGCTGGTAAACCACGCAGAAATCAGGTTTATGGCTGGCCAGATCAATCGCGCCGTCCAGCAATGGTTTATAATGGATCACGCGGTTCGGTTCGATCCCGCAAGAGGCGGCGATGATGGCTTTGGGCTGCGCGTCATCAATCCGCACGGCCAGTTCGTTGGCGGCAAACCCGCCGAACACCACCGAATGGATTGCACCCAATCGACCACAGGCCAGCATTGCTTCGATCGCTTCGGGGATCATCGGCATATAGATGATCACGCGGTCGCCTTTCTCAACGCCTTTGGCCCGCAACGCCCCCGCCAAAGATGCCACGCGGACCTGCAATTCGGCGTAGCTGATCTTGTGTTTAGTGTCGGTCACAGGGCTGTCATAAATCAGTGCGGTACGGCTCCCGTGCCCAGCCTCGACATGGCGGTCAACGGCGTTGTAGCAGGTGTTGACCACGGCATCGGCGAACCATTCATAGATCGGTGCGGCCTCGTCAAACAGCGCCTTGGAGGGGGGCTTGATCCAGCTGATACCTTCAGCCGCCTTCATCCAGAACGCTTCGGGGTCCGATTTCCAGCTGTCGTAAACGCTTGCGTAAGTCATGTTTGTCCTCCCAAGGATGGGAGCATATTAGACTTGTGGATTGCTCATGCAAAGTGGCTTTCGGCATATTTGCAAAGTATGTGGCGCGCATCTCCAGCGAAGTGCAAATTTGCAAATCACCCGTAATGCGCCACCGGTGTCCCTGCCAGCGCCGACATGTTCAACAACCCGCGGGCGGTGATCGACGGGGTGACGATGTGGGCGCGGTTGCCCATGCCCATCAGGGTCGGCCCGACCTCGAGCCCCATGCCGCGCACTTTCAGGATGTTGCGCACGCCGGATGCAGCGTCGGTGTTGGCGAATATCAGAACGTTTGCGGCCCCTTCAAAACGGGCCTCGGGGAAGATGCGGGCGCGCAGTTCAGCATCAAGGGCGGCGTCGATGTGCATCTCGCCCTCGTACTCAAAATCACGTGGTTCGGCGTCGAGGATTTCAAGAGCGGCGCGCATCCGGTTACCAGTGTCACAATTCAGGTTGCCGAATTGCGAATAGGAACACAGCGCGATTTTCGGGTTCACCCCGAAGCGGTGCACATGGCGGGCAGCCGCAATCACCGATCCTGCGATCTGTTCCGGCGTGGGCTCGGGGTTTACATGGGTGTCGGCGATAAACAGTGGCCCATCCTCGAGGATCATCAGTGACAATGCACCGATCGGTTTCAGATCAGGGGTGCCAAGGATCTGGTCCACGTAATTCAGATGCCACAGATATTGGCCGAAGGTGCCACAAATCAGACTGTCAGCGTCCCCGCGATGCACCATGATGGCACCGATTGCGGTGGTGTTGGTGCGCATGATTGCTTTGGCCAGATCGGGGGTGATGCCACGCCGCGCCATCAGCTTGTGATAGCTGCCCCAGTAGTCTCGATAACGCGGATCATCCTGCGGGTTGACCAGCTCAAAATCCTGTCCGGCTGTCATCTGTAATCCGGCCTCTTTACAGCGCCACTCAATCACCTCGGGGCGGCCAATCAGGATTGGCATATCGGTGGTTTCGTCCAGCATGGCGCTGGCGGCTCGCAGCACGCGCTCGTCCTCGCCCTCGGCAAAAACGATGCGCCGCGTGGTGGTGCGGGCGGCCTCGAACACTGGGCGCATGATCAGGGCGGATTTGAACACCGAGCTATCGAGCTTTTGTTTATAGGCCTCCAGATCGGTGATCGGTTTCTTGGCCACGCCGGTTTCGGTGGCGGCCTGCACAACGGCGCTGGCGACCACGCCCATCAGGCGCGGATCAAACGGTTTGGGGATCAGATAATCGGGGCCAAACGTCATCTGTTCGCCTTTATAGGCGGCGGCGGCTTCGGCGGATGTGGTCTCGCGGGCAAGGGCTGCGATGCCCTTGATGCAGGCCAGTTGCATTTCGTCGTTTATCTCGGTTGCGCCTGCATCCAGTGCGCCGCGAAAGATGAAAGGGAAACACAGTACATTGTTGACTTGATTGGGGAAATCAGACCGTCCCGTGGCAATGATCGCGTCGGGTGCGACGCTGCGCACTTCTTCGGGCATGATTTCAGGCGTCGGGTTGGCCAGCGCAAAAATGATTGGTTTGTCGGCCATTTTTGCGACCATTTCAGATTTCAAAACGCCAGGGCCGGACAGGCCGAGGAACAGATCGGCCCCGTCAATCACCTGATCCAGTGTGCGTAGGTCGCTCGCCTGTGCATACTCCGCCTTTTGAGGCGTCATTTCCTCGGTTCGGCCCTCGTAAACCAGCCCCTTGATGTCACAGAGCCAGACATTTTCGCGCTTCACCCCCAGTTTCAGCAGCATGTTCAAACAGGCAATGCCCGCCGCCCCGCCGCCGGTTGAAACGATCTTGATGTCGGCAAAATCCTTGCCGGTCACATGCAGCGCGTTGGTGGCCGCAGCGCCCACCACAATCGCGGTGCCATGTTGATCATCGTGAAACACCGGGATGTTCATCCGCTCGCGGCACAGTTTTTCCACGATAAAGCAATCCGGCGCTTTGATATCTTCCAGATTGATTGCGCCAAAGGTCGGCTCAAGCGCGCAAACGATGTCGGCGATGCGCTCAGGGTCACTCTCGTTCAACTCGATATCAAAGCAGTCGATATTGGCGAATTTCTTGAACAGAACCGCCTTGCCTTCCATCACCGGTTTTGACGCCAGCGCACCGATATTTCCCAGCCCCAGAACGGCGGACCCGTTGGTGACCACGGCCACCAGATTGCCCTTTGCGGTGTATCTGTTTGCCGCTTCAGGATCGTCCTTGATCTCCAGACAGGCTTCGGCGACGCCGGGGGAATAGGCCAGCGCGAGGTCTTGGCCGTTTGCCATCGGTTTGGTCGCACGGATTTCCAGTTTGCCGGGTTTCGGATACTCGTGATAGTCCAGCGCATCCTGTTTCAGGCGATTTTTGTGCGAATCTTTCACGTGGCAAATCCTTTTGCTGGTAAACTAGTTTAATACTAAACTAGTTTTAATTTGGGCAAATAGCTACCCCTCAATAGGCCGCAAATGTGTCACTTGCAAATTATCTTGTAGCCGCCCAAGCTGCCTAAGTCCGAGGGGAGAGACCGAAATGACCGAAATCCGTGCAGAAATACGTCTGGCAACCAAAGAGCTGCGCGATGACATTCCGTTTTTCACCAACACACTGAAAATGCGACTGGATATGATCTATCCGGCAGATAACCCGCAAGTGGCGGTGTTTTCGGGGCATGGGTTGCGGGTTCGGGTGGAAAAAGGCGCGGATGAAGCGCCGGCGACCTTGCGCATACTAACCGATGATCCTGACGGGTT
>JAFLKA010000463.1 GCA_022712735.1 Marinosulfonomonas sp.
ATCGCCCCCATTTCGGTGGCTGAGGTCATGTTGCGCAGATGCGCCAGCGTCAGCGGTGCCTCGCGTGTCATCAGCACCAGTTTGCGGCGTTCCTTTAGCTGCACGCTGGCAGCGCGGGTCAAGAGATTGTCGTCAAGCCCCGTGGCAATTGCCGCAAGGCTGCGCATGGAGCACGGCGCCACGATCATGCCCGCCACCGGAACTGACCCCGAAGCAATCGAGGCTCCGATATCTGAAACCGGATGCACCCGCGTCACGTATTTGTGCAATCTTTCAATAGCATCCGCTCCGCATTCGGTCATCAGCGTCCGTTCGGCGGCCTTGCTGGTGACAAGGTCAACCTGAACATCCAGTTCTGCCAATTGCTGTGCAACCGACAGACCCAAGGCGGCCCCCGACGCGCCGGCAATGCCCAGTACCACTCGCGTGCTCATTGTCCCAACTCCGGCAAATAGCGGGCGATGAAATCACTGGCAAAGGCGGCGTCTTCAGGTGCGGTGTGCATCACATCCCCCCATTCGCGCGTGGTCTCCGCGCCGATCTTGGTGGTGGCATCCAGCCCCAGCTTGCCCGCCAGACCCGGCTGGGGCGAGGCGAAATCAAGATAATCCATCGGCGTATCCTTTAGCACCACCACATCGCGTCCCGGGTCCATGCGTGTCGCTATGGCCCAGGCGATGTCATCCCAGTTTCTGGGGTCAATATCGTCGTCCACCACCACGATCATCTTGGTATAGCTAAACTGCGCCAGCATCCCCCAAAGTGCCATCATCACCCGTCGCGCCTGCCCCGGGTAACGCTTGTTGATGCTGATCACCGCAATCCGGTAGGAACAGGCAGCAGGCGGCAGCCAGAGGTCCTTGATCTCGGGGATTTGGGCGCGGATCGTTGGCAGGACCAGCCGATTAAACACCTCGCCAATGATGGCTGGCTCGTCCGGAGGGCGGCCGGTGTACGTCGACAGATACAGGGGGTCGCGCCGGTGGGTTATGGCGGTAATCCGCATCACAGGGAAGGGCTCGGCGGCGTTGTAATACCCGGTATGGTCGCCAAAGGGGCCTTCGGGAGCGGTCTCATCCGGGCTAACCCAACCCTCAATGATAATCTCAGCGTCCGCGGGTACCATGAGCGGCACGGTTTTGGCTGCAACCAAACGTGGGCGCACGCCGGAAAAGACTCCGGCAAAGCTAAGCTCTGATACGGTTTCGGGCAAGGGGAGTGCGGCGGACAGCAAGGTTGCCGGATCCGCCCCCAGCGCAATTGCCACCGGCATTTTCTTGCGCTTCAAAGCCCAGCTCCGGTGATGTGCCGCCCCGCCGCGATGGGGCAGCCAGCGCAGGATAAGCCGGTCGCACCCAAGCACCTGTGCCCGGTAAACGCCAGCATTATAACGCCCGATATCCGCAACCTCGCTGTTTTCAGGTCGCGTCAGCACCACAGGCCATGTGATCAAAGGGGCGGCGTCGCCGGGCCAGTGGGTTTGCACCGGCAAGTGCCCCAAATCGACGGCATCCCCTTTATGAACCACATCCTGCACGGGGGCTTTTTTTGTGAACTTTGGTCGCGTTGTCAGGGCGGCCTTCAGTATCGGCCAGCGCGACAGCGCATCGCGCAGCCCGTCTGGCGGGCTGGGTGTTCTGAGGGCTGCCAGAAATTCGCCCAAATCATCAAGATGCGCGAGGCTTACGCCAAGACCTGCCGCCACCCGTTCAGGCGTGCCAAAAAGATTGACCACGACGGGCATGGCCACACGGTTACCCTCCTGCATAGGCTGGCTAAATCGCATCACAGGCCCGTTCGCCTCTAATACCGCGCGGTGCAGGGCGGTCATCTGATGACGAAGCGCAACAGGCTCGGACAGCACCTTCAACTGGTCGGTTTCACCGCACCAATCGAGAAAACTGCGTAAGCTGGCAAAGGGGGGGAAATCGCGGATAAGTCTGCTCCTGTTGTGAGTATTGCGGCACTTAACAGAAAAGAAGCGCGGCTAAATTGACGATCGTCAATTTCCTTACCCCTGCCTGCGCATACCAAGGCTGAAAGTCAGATTTGTCTGAAAGGATTACCTGTGTCCGAGGCTGAAATAGATAATGCGGGACTGATCCCTATTTTCCCATCCCCGCTGGCGCGTGCTATTCGGGCGTTGCCACTTGGCCCCTTGTCTCTGTCGCTGACTGCCTATGCCCGCCGGATTGCCCGCACCCATCCTGCGATGTTTCGCCGTCTTGGTGAATATGGCAATGCCAGCTTTGCGCTCGACCCTACGGATTTGCCCTTTGTCATCAACCTTGCCCCACGCGGTGGGGATCCCGAAATAAAGGTAACCCGTAAACCGGTCACGGTAGATGCCCGCATTGCCGGGCCGTTTGCTGCGCTTTTGGGGATGGTGCACGGGGCATATGATGGCGATGCGCTGTTTTTCTCGCGCGATCTGGTGATCGAGGGCGACACCAGTGCGGCCCTTGCCCTGCGCAACGCAGTGGATGATGCCGAGCTTGATCTGGCGGGCGAAATCGCGGCGCTTTCCGGCCCGCTCGCAGCCCCGCTCGCGCGCCTGATTGCACTGGCCGAGCGCCGCACGGGTGTTAGCCTGTCACGCCCCGAGGAGCCCGCATGGTAATGGAAATCGTTTGCCCTGCGGGCACGCCTGCGGCTTTGCGCGCGGCGGTAAAAGCGGGCGCACATACCATCTATTGCGGCTTTGCCGATGAAACCAACGCGCGCAACTTTCCCGGGCTTAATTTCGATCGTGCCGAAATGCGCGAAGGCGTGGCGTTCGCGCATCAGCATGGGGCCAAGGTGCTGATCGCCATCAACACCTATCCGCGCGCCGGCGATGAGGCCCTTTGGCATGCGGCTGTGCGCGATGCCGCCGGATCCGGTGCCGATGCCGTCATTCTGGCCGATCCGGGGCTTTTGGACTATGCGGCAACGCACCACCCTGATATGCGCCGCCACCTGTCGGTGCAGGCCGCTGCCGCCAATGCCGATATCATAAATTTCTATCAGGCCGAATTCGGCATCAAACGCGTGGTGCTGCCGCGGGTTCTGTCGGTGCCCGAGATCGCTTTGATCAACGCCGAGACCGAGGTCGAGACCGAGGTTTTCGTTTTTGGCGGGCTGTGCGTGATGGCCGAGGGGCGCTGTTCACTATCGTCCTATGTGACCGGCAAATCGCCCAATATGCACGGGGTCTGCTCGCCACCGTCCCATGTGAAATACTACGAGGATGCCGGGCAGCTGGATGCGCAGCTTGGCGGCTATACCATCCACCGCGTCGGGCGCAATGAGCCTGCACCCTATCCGACCCTGTGCAAGGGTTGCTTTAGTGCGGGCGACAAGCAGGGGCACCTGTTTGAAGACCCGGTTTCACTGAACGCCGAACAACTGATTCCCGGGTTGGCCAAGGCCGGCGTCACGGCGTTAAAGATCGAGGGCCGCCAACGTTCGCGTTCCTATGTGGCACAGGTGGTGCGCAATTTCCGCGCCGCCGTGGATGCGCTCGAGGCTGGGCAGCCAATGCCGCAGGGCATGCTCACGCGTCTTACCGAAGGGCAGGCCACGACCACTGGCGCCTACAAAAAGACATGGAGGTGAGCGGATGGAATTAACCCCCATGAAATTAACCGTGGGCCCGAACCAGTTTTTCTGGAAAAGCGACGATTGGGCCGCGTTTTACGCAGATATGGCGCAGGCCCCGATAGACCGCGTGGTGCTGGGCGAACTTGTCTGTTCAAAACGTTTGCCCTTTTATGGCGACCGGATTCCCGACGCGATTATGGCCCTGCAAGATGCGGGCAAACAGGTCGCCCTGACCTCGCTGGCGCTGGTGACGCTGAAACGCGAACGCAAAATGACCGGAGAGCTGGCCGAAATGGGGGTCGAGGTCGAGGTCAATGACCTGACCGCGCTGACCAGCCTGCCCAAGGGGCTTGCGTTCTCGGTCGGGCCATTGGTCAATGTCTATAACGAAGGCACGCTGGAATGGCTGGCGCGGTTGGGGGCAACCCGTATCTGCCTGCCGCCGGAACTGACGCTGCAATCGGTCAAGGTTTTGGCGCGCAAAGCCGCTGATCTGGGCGTCGCGGTCGAGGTCTGGGGTTACGGGCGCCTGCCCTTGGCCATTTCCGGGCGTTGCTATCACGCACGCTTGCATGGACGCGCCAAGGATAGCTGCCTTTTTGCCTGCGAGGACGACCCCGACGGCCTGCGTGTCAGCACCTTGGAGGACCAGCCCTTTTTGGCGATGAACGGGGTGCAGACCCTATCGGATTCCTATGCCTGTGCTGCGTATCAGGTCGAGGCTTTGGCCAATGCCGGGGTTTCGGGCCTGCGCCTGTCACCGCATTCTCAGGGTTTCGCGCAGATTTGCCAGCTTTTCCGCCAGCGGCTTGATGGCGCAGTTGACGGGGCCGGGCTTGCATCCGGTGTGCAGAATGCGGCAAAGGATGTACGCCTGTCCGACGGGTTTTTAAAAGGCGCGCGCGGGGCGGATTGGTCCGGAGAGACCCACAAAGGGGAAAACAGATGAGAATTGCAGTCGTCAGCGTCAAAGAGCGCGGAGAGACCGATCGGCTAATCTCTGAAACCGCAGCCTATTTTCTGGCACAGGGCGCAAGGTTATCCGGCATTGTTAAGGTGCTTGAGGACGGTGGTGATTCGACCTGCTGTCAAAAGATGTCGGTGCAGGTTTTGCCTGACGGGCAGCTCATCGCGATCACTCAGGATCTGGGCAAAGGATCAGACGCCTGTAAACTTGACCCCGGTGCGATTGCGCGTGCGGTGAATGAGGTGGAAAAGCAGTCCCTTGAAGGCGTGCAGCTGTTTATTCTCAACAAGTTTGGCCCTGAAGAGGCCGATGGCCGTGGTTTTCGTGCCGCAATCGGAGCCGCCCTTGAGGCGGGCATTCCGGTGCTTGTGGGGGTTGGTGGCCCCAGCCGCGTCGCCTTTGATGCTTTTGCTGACGGCTTGGCCGAAACCTTGCCACCAGAGGCGGGCGCGATCCGCAGCTGGTGTCATGGGGTGATGTCCTAATCCACACCCTTTGGCATAGGGTATGACCATGTTTTATACGGACCCCAATCCTCAATCACAGGGTGAAACTGCCATCGCCATGCGCGCACTTTCGGGTTGAACACGCGGCGCCACACGGGCGGGATCATCGCCATGAATGTCATCGGCGGATATCCGGTGGGCAGTTGCGGCACTTTGCTCTGATCATAAATCTGCAGCAGTGGAAAACGACGCATCGGGTTCCCTAACACAGTAATCAGGGGGGGTTAACATTCTATCAGCGAAACGGAAGGAAATTCCAGGGAGCAGTCAATCCGTATCCGCTTTATGCTCCATTAGCTCGTCAGCTGCCGAAAGCATACGGACCAGAGCAACCCGGAGGCTGTTCAATTCTAGAGTGAGACAAACATCATGGCGGGGCGCGTTGATTTCGAGATGGTGCTTGTCTACGATATCAGCCGATGGGGGCGCTTTCAGGATGCTGATGAAAGTGCTTACTACGAGTATATTTGCAAACGCTCGGGTATTTCTGTTGCTTATTGTGCCGAGCAATTTGAAAATGATGGCAGTCCGATTTCTACCATCGTCAAGGTCGCCAAACGCGCGATGGCGGGCGAATACAGGCGTGAGCTTTCGCAAAAGGTTTTTGCTGGTCAAAGCCGTCTTATTGAACTTGGATATCGGCAGGGGGGAGCCTCGGGATATGGCCTGCGACGAATGCGGATCGACGAAAGTGGCGCTGCCAAAGGTATTCTCGAACGAGGCCAGCACAAAGCTATTCAGACTGACAGGGTCAAGTTGGTCCCGGGCCCACCTGAAGAAATTGCAGTTGTTCTGGAGATATTCCAGACATTTGTTAATGATCGAAAGTCAGAAGCAGAAATTGCTGATAAGCTGAACTCGCGTAAAATCCTGACTGATCTGGGACGCTTTTGGTCCCGCAATGTTGTTCGCCAGATTCTAACAAATGAAAAATATATTGGGAACAATGTTTGGAATCGGAGCTCCTTCAAGCTTAAGAAGCAGCGTGTTCGAAACGATCCGGATATTTGGGTTCGGGCCGAGAGTGTCTTCGAAGCAATTGTTGACCCCAGCCTTTTTGCCGCTGCAAATGCCATAATCGGTGCCAGATTAAACAGGCTGTCTGACGATGAGATGTTAGTGGGCCTTCGTGACGCCTTTCAGGACCAAGGGTATCTTTCGGGTCTGATCATTGATGAGGCAAGTGCGCTGCCCTCAAGTGGCGCATATCGCACTCGTTTTGGAAGCTTACTCCGCGCGTATCACCTTGTGGGCTTCAAACCGGATCGTGACTTTCGGTATGTTGCGATTAATCGATACCTGCGCGATTTGCATCCCAAGATCGTTGACACAGCGATCGAGGGTATCTGTTCTGCAGGCGGAAATGTTGACAGAAACCCCAAGGCAGATCTGCTGACAATCAATGGCGAGTTCACGGCATCGCTGGTAATCGTCAGACAGTGGGCGCTATCTTGTTACAATCGATAATGGCCGTTTTCGGCAAAATCAGTGGAAGGTTCGGGCTTTTCCTTCCTCCCGATGCAAAGCTTAAATACCCAATAAAACAAGGCCTATCTCTGGAACATTCCACTGGACAACAAACTTTCCACTCAAATGGAATGTTCTGAAAACGCACATCACCCTCTAAATAGCCGTTTAAGGCCCGTTCAACCCCTATTTTACAAGGGCTTCACGGCTTGTCCTTTATAGCCACCGACAGCCCGTAAAATCGGCCACCTTGGCTAAAATCCCTGCTTTTCGGTGTTACTGAAAGACATGCGCAATTTTGGTTGCACGTTGCCGAAACGCCCCAAATCCCCTTATTTCATACGCTTGGATTCAGAAAGACGCAGGTCTGCTCACTACTGCAAGTATCTGTGTCAAACTACATACGGGTAAAATCTAGGTAAAAAAAGTTATATCAATATGTTAGATGCGCTGGCTGTGGACGCAGTCCCGAGCGAACCGGTCTCGGCTTGTTTTCCCTGCTAACAGGGAAATTAACAGGGAAATTGTATAATTTTGGAAAATTATCATGAAATCCATCCAGTATAGTGGCGTAACAACAATGGCTTACCGGTGAGTTCCCTAAAGATAATAACAGGGAATTTTATTCGAGGAACAGAGTATTGATTTAGAGGAACAGTGAAATAGTTCTGTCGGGGCTGGAATTGTATTGGCAAGTAGTCGCTCAACCATTGTGGGTGTATTTGGGTGTGGAAATGGGTTGACTAATGGGTGTAAATGGGTGTTTTAATGGGTATGCTGAACACAGACACGTTGACCATTACGCCCAGGATCCTGTCCAGGATAGCTGAACTCGACGAGTTCAAGGGCGCATGGCGCGCGCTGGGGACGCTCGCGCCAGAGCGGTTGTCAGCACTTCGGCGGGTGGCGACGATTGAGAGTATTGGATCGTCAACACGGATTGAGGGCAGCAAGCTTTCCGACCAGAACATTCAGCGGCTCTTGTCCAGTCTGGAAATCAAATCCTTTGAAACCCGCGATGAACAGGAGGTTGCCGGATACGCCGAAGTGATGGAGACGGTCTTCGCCTCATGGGACAACATCACCGTTACCGAAAACCACATCCGGCAGCTGCATCGTGATCTGCTGAAATACAGCCATAAGGATGAACGCCACCGGGGTTCGTACAAGACATCCCCGAACAGTGTTGCCGCATTCGACGAAACCGGCGCCCAGATCGGTATCGTGTTTGAAACCGCAACGCCTTTTGACACCCCGAAACTGATGAGCGAGCTCATAAGCTGGTATCAAGACACAACCGAGGAGGGGGAAACGCACCCTCTGCTCGCCATCGGAATTTTTGTTGTTGTTTTTCTGGAGATCCATCCATTTCAGGATGGAAACGGCAGGCTTAGCCGGGTGCTGACGACACTATTGTTGCTGAGGGCAGGGTATGCCTACGTTCCTTACAGCTCACTGGAAAGCGTGATCGAGCAGAGCAAAGAAGGCTATTATCTGGCGCTCAGGCAGACTCAAGGCACGATCCGAAGTACTAATCCCGAATGGACGCCGTGGCTGGAGTTTTTTCTGAATGCGTTACAGCGTCAGATGCTACGTCTCAAAACACGGGTCGAGCGAGAGAAGTTGATGATTGGCGCCATGCCGGACCTTGCAGCGAAAATACTTGAACTCACGCGCGAGCATGGTCGTTTGGCCATGGCAGATGCTGTGAAACTAACGGGAGCGAACCGAAATACTCTGAAGCAGCATTTTAGGACACTGGTAAATGACGGTCATCTGGAGCTCCACGGGCGGGCACGAGGGGCATGGTATTCAGTCCGGTAAATCAGTTTGGGTCCATAGGCGCTAGCGACAGCCGTCTGGGTGGCTGGTAACGATCTGATAAATCACACCGGTTTTATCAGCCCATTCATTTCCGCCAAATCCTTACGCAGGAAATATCCTTTGTCATGATACGACTCCACATACATGGCAACGGTATTGCAGGGCTCGACATATATGTTGAAATCATCGCTGTTATCCGCGCCAATCCCTTCGGCGGCACGTATCGCTGCGCCTGGTTGAACTTTGATATACTCTCCGACAAATCGTGCCATTCCGATCTCCTTATCCACACTATAGATAGACCGTTTCCAGAAAATGGGAAGGCCTCGAACATTGTTTGCACGCGAACAGCTTTCGCAGCACGTTATACAAAAGTAAGTCATAAAACATAGTATTACTTCATAAAATGTTCGCGCATTTTGTGAGATAGATTTGAAGCGGCGCAGATCGTATCAGCCGCCAAGGGGCCGAAAATACTGCCGTTCCAGCGCAAACCGAACGGCGCAAAAAGTTCATGCCGTTTGCCGTTCTCGGCGATGGCTTCGGCCACCACGCGCCCGATCGCGGGCCCGGTGTTCAACCCGTGTCCACCAAGTGC
>JAFLKA010000304.1 GCA_022712735.1 Marinosulfonomonas sp.
AAACGCCTGATCCCGATCGGCACGCTGTATGATCCGTTCGTCGTCCGTGGTTTGGACGCGCTGAACTACGCCTGCTATCAGGACGCGCGCTTCATGGTGGTCGGCACCCCGTCCGGCATCACGCTCGCCCCCGAAGGTGGCGCGCACCAATCCATCGGCACCCCGCTGATCGGCATGTCCCAAGACGGGCTGGCCGCGTTCGAGCCAGCCTTTGTTGATGAGGTGGCGGTGATCATGGGGTGGGCCTTTGAATACATGCAAAAAGATGGCGAGGGTGATCCCGACGAGCGCACTTGGCTGCGCGATGAAACCGGTGGGTCGGTCTATCTGCGCCTGTCGACCAACCCGCTGGAGCAGCCCGGCAAGCGGGTCGATGATGCATTTCGACAGGGCGCGATTGACGGCGCGTACTGGCTGCGCAAACCGGGACCGAATTGCGAAGTTGTGATTGCCTATCAAGGCGTCATTGCGTCTGAGGCGATCAAAGCGGCGGGCATCATCGGTGGTGGACGACGTGATGTGGGGGTGCTGGCCGTCACATCAGCCGACCGTCTGAACGCGGGATGGACCGCCGCACAACGGGCGCGCGCACGGGGCAATTCCACAGCCACCGGCCACATCGAGACCCTGATGGCGGACCTGCCACCGCATTGTAATATCATCACCGTGATTGATGGCCATCCGGCAACATTGGCGTGGCTGGGTGCTGTTCACGGGCACCGAACCATCCCGCTGGGGGTCGAACACTTCGGCCAAACCGGCACCATCGCGAACCTTTACCAGCACTACGGTATTGATGCCGCCGCGATTGTTGAAAAGGTCAACGGGCTAACCGCGGGCAAGGTTGTGGCAAGGCATGTCTGATTAACGGGACGGGATTTTTCCGCCCGTCATCACCGTCACCTTGTCAGCAGCGGCCTGAACCTTCGGGCCGGTCTGTCGGGTCACCTCATCCGTAAACCTTGCGGCTGGTCCCGAAACCGACAATCCGGCAACGGCGTTGCCCTGCGCATCATAAATCGCCGCCGCAATGCAGCGCATCCCCAGATAACGTTCCTCGTTATCTATCGCCCACCCCCGCCGCGCCGCACCCTTTAGATCAGCGATCAACGCATCAGCCGATGTCAGCGTATGCGAGGTAAATTCCGTCTGGCCCGATTTGGATATGATGCTTGCAACCTGTTTATCCGGCATATTGGCCAGCATCGCCTTGCCAATCCCCGAGGCATGCATCTGGCTGCGTGTGCCCGCCCGAAAAAAGGCGCGGATCGGGTTGTGCGTTTCGACTTGCGATACAAACACGATATGCCCATCCTCGGCAATCCCCAGATTGGCGGTCTCGCCGGTTTGCTCCATCAATTCGCGCATGGATTGCTGTGCCGCCTCGATCAGATTGGTGCGCACCAGATAGGTGTTGCCAACCCGAAACGCGCCAATGCCAATCGCCCATTCCTGTAGCCCCGTGTCAAAATCCGTGAACCCGTGGTTTTGCAAGGTCGCCAAAATCCGGTGCACCGTTGACGGGGGCATGTCCACATGCAGCGCCAGATCACTCAGGGTCGCGCTGTGCATCTGCGCCAAAGCTTCGAGTATAATCAGGCCGCGATCCAGCGCCTGCACCGTCCCGCCAGCAGCATTCGGTGTTGTGTTACGGGGCCGCCCGCGTTTGCGTTTTTCGGTTGGTTGTTCGGTCATAACGGTGCCTTTCAGGGTAAAAAAGATTCCCGGCAGATTCTAATGATGGGAAATGGAAAAATAATTCACCTTTGTTTTCAATGCAATGAGAATTAAATCCTCTTTATGAAAATTCTTTTCAGAAAAATTGCAAAAATATACTGGTCAAATATTATTACCAAACCCGCACTCAAGCCGAGAGAATCGCCATGTCCAGTCTTTACACCGCACAAAACCCGGTTTTTATCCCCGGCCCGACCAACATCCCCGAGGTCTTACGCCGCTCGGTTGATATGCCGACGATGGATCACCGTTCAGCCGCGTTCAAAGATATCCTGCACCCTGCCCTTGATGGCGTGAAACAGGTGCTAAAAACCAAGGATGGTGAGGTGTTCATCTTCCCCTCCACCGGCTCCGGCGGTTGGGAAACAGCGCTGAGCAACACGTTATGCGCAGGCGACAAGGTGCTGGCGGCCAACAACGGCATGTTCAGCCAGAAATGGATCGACATGTGCGAGCGCCACGGGCTGGATGTCGAGGTGGTCAATGTACCTTGGGGGCAAGGTATCCCCGCAGATCGTTTCGCCGAAATTCTGGCAGCGGACACAGCCCACGAAATCAAGGTGGTGCTGGCCACCCACAATGAAACCGCAACCGGCGTGGTGTCCGATATTGCCGCCGTTCGCGCCGCAATGGATGCGTCAAACCATCCGGCGCTGTTGTTTGTCGACGGAGTTTCCTCCATCGGCTCAATGGATTTCCGCATGGATGAATGGGGGGTCGATGTGGCCGTGACCGGCTCGCAAAAGGGCTTTATGCTGCCCGTCGGACTGGCCATCACGGCGTTCAGCCCCAAAGCACTGGCCGCAGTTGATGCGGCCACCCTGCCCCGCTGGTTTTTCGACATCCGCGACATGCGCGCCGGATATGCGATCAACGGCTACCCCTACACCCCGCCCGTCGGCATGTTGAACGGGTTAAAACTGTCCTGCGAAATGCTGCTGGAGGAGGGGCTGGAGAATGTGTTCAAACGCCACACCCGCATCGCCACAGGGGTGCGCAAAGCGATCAACGCGTGGGGCCTGCCGCTCTATGCCGTCAGCCCTGACCTTTATTCCAACTCGGTCAGCGCCATCAAAACGCCGGACGGGTTTGATGCAAACGCTCTGGTCGCGCATGCCTCGGAAAAATACGATGTGTCCTTTGGCGCTGGCCTGGGATCAGTCGCGGGCAAGTTGTTTCGCATCGGCCATCTGGGCAGCCTGACGGATGTGATGGCGCTGTCGGGTATTGCAACGGCTGAAATGTGCATGGTTGATCTGGGGCTGGATATTACGCTAGGCTCTGGTGTTGCCGCCGCCCAAGCGCATTACAGAACGACAGCATAAAGGACGATTGATGTATATCCCCACACTCGATGACATGCTGCAAGCACGTGCGCGCATCGCGCCCTACATCCACCAAACACCTGTGCTGACCTCGACCTACCTGAACGAGTTGACGGGCGCGAAACTGTTCTTCAAATGCGAGAATTTCCAAAAGGCCGGTGCGTTCAAAGTACGCGGTGCCTGTAACGCGGTGTTTGGCCTGTCTGATGATATGCTCAAAAAAGGCGTCGCCACTCACAGTTCCGGCAACCACGCGCTGAGCCTGTCTTATGCCGCAGGTCGGCGTGGCATTCCGTGCCATGTGGTGATGCCGCGCACTGCTCCGCAGGCCAAAAAGGACGCGGTGATCGGCTATGGTGGCATCATCACCGAATGCGAGCCATCGACGTCTTCACGCGAAGACGTGTTCGCAGGTGTTGCGGCTGAAACCGGCGCTGATTTCGTGCATCCCTATAATGATCCGCGCGTCATTGCCGGCCAAGCCACCTGTTCTGCCGAACTGATCGAACAGGTCGCTGATCTGGACGCTGTGATCGCGCCCATCGGCGGTGGCGGGATGATCTCGGGCACCTGCCTGACCCTGTCCAACCTTGCGCCAGATGTGAAGATTTATGCCGCCGAGCCCAAGCAGGCCGACGATGCCGCCCGCAGTTTTCGCGCTGGCCACATCATTGCCGATGACGCGCCTGTGACGGTGGCGGACGGGCTAAAGGTTCCGCTAAAAGATCTGACATGGCATTTCGTGCAAAACCATGTCACCGATATACTGACCGCATCTGAGCAGGACATCATTGACGCGATGAAGCTGATCTGGAAGCGGATGAAAATCGTGATGGAACCCAGCAGCGCCGTGCCGCTGGCGTGTATTTTGAAGAATAAAGAGCTGTTCGCGGGCAAGCGCGTTGGCATAATCATAACCGGCGGCAATGTCGATCTGGACGCGCTG
>JAFLKA010000386.1 GCA_022712735.1 Marinosulfonomonas sp.
CCTGCTCGCGGCCTGATCTATGACCGTAACGGTGTGCCACTGGCCACCAACAAACAGGTTTACCGGATCACGATTGTGCGCGAGGACGCAGGCGATGTCGATGAGGTGGTCGCCCGGCTGAATGCGCTGGTTCCGATCAGCCCGGAAGAGCTTGAGCGCGCGCTTGAGGAAATGAAGCGACGTAGTTCCTTTGTGCCGGTGACCATCGCAGATCGTTTGAAATGGGAAGACATCGCCGAAGTTGCGGTAAACGCCCCCGCCCTGCCCGGCATAACCCCCGAAGTCGGGTTAACCCGCCATTACCCGTGGGCCAATGATTTTGCCCATATCGTCGGTTATGTGGGCGCTGTGAACGAGGCTGATCTGAACCGTGTTGACGACCGCGACCCTTTGTTGCAAATCCCGCGATTCCAGATCGGCAAGATCGGAGTCGAAGCCAAGCTGGAAAGAACATTGCGCGGCAAGGCGGGCACCAAACGGATCGAGGTCAACGCGATTGGTCGTGTCATGCGTGAACTTGGCCGCGAAGAGGGGATATCCGGCGCCAACCTGCAACTGACCATCGACAGCGGATTGCAAAACTATGTGCAGGCGCGCCTTGCAGGCGAAAGTGCGGCAGCCGTGGTGATCGACACGGCCACTGGCGATTTGCTGGCCATCGGTTCGACCCCGGCGTTTGATCCGAACAAATTTGTCAACGGTATCTCGCAGGCGGACTATAACGCGCTGCTGGAAAACAAATACCGGCCCCTGCCCAACAAGGCGATGCAAGGGATCTATCCGCCCGGCTCGACCTTCAAAATGATGACCGCCCTTGCCGCGCTCGAAGCAGGCGTTGTGACATCTGAAGACACAGTAAAATGCAAAGGCTATGTCGAGGTGGGCGGGCGCAGATTCCACTGCTGGAAACGGTCCGGCCACGGCAACGTCAACCTGCACAACAGCCTGAAAAAATCATGCGACGTGTTCTATTACGAAATGGCACAACGGGCCGGAATCGAGAGAATTTCCGCAATGGCCCGACGGTTCGGGCTTGGCACCAAATTCGACATCCCGATGTCGTCGGTTGCCAAGGGGCTCGCCCCGACCAAAGCATGGAAGCTGGAGAACCGCGGCGCAGAATGGGTGATCGGGGATTCACTGAATGCCTCGATCGGACAGGGGTTTGTCCTGTCATCCCCGTTGCAACAGGCCGTAATGACGGCCCGCATCGCCACGGGCAAGGTTGTGATCCCGCGCCTGATTAAATCAATAAACGGGGTCGATACGCCGATTGAGGGCGGCGAGGATATGAGCCTGAACGAGAACCATCTGCGGCTGGTGCGCAAAGGTATGTTCGCGGTGTCCAACGTTTCTGGTGGCACGGCGTATCGGTCACGTATCTTGGGCGAAGATTACCAGATGGCTGGCAAAACCGGCACCAGTCAGGTCGGCAACAAAGTGGTGCGCAACAGCGATGTCGCGTGGGAAAAACGCGACCACGCCCTGTTCGTATCATTCGCCCCCTATAACAACCCGCGCATCGCGGTTTCCGTCATCGTGGAACATGGCGGCGGCGGATCAAAAGCCGCTGCACCCATCGCCCGCGATATCGTTTTGCAGGCGCTTTATGGCGGGTTGCCCCCTGTATCGGCCTACCCCAAGGCAGACCGCTGGCGCATCCAGAAAGAACAACGCGCCCTGCCGTTACGCGACCCGAATGCCACGGCAGACGAAAGCGATCAGGCATGAGTTATCTTGAACATACTGTCAAAACCGTCCCTACAGGGCTGCACAAAATCCTGTATCTGAACTGGGCGGTGATCCTGTTGCTGGCATCAGTTTGCGGCATCGGGTTTTTGATGCTGTATTCCGTCGCCGGTGGCTCGATGACCCCTTGGGCCGAGCCGCAAATGAAACGCTTTGCCCTTGGCATGGGGTTGTTGTTTTTCATCGCAATGGTGCCGATCTGGTTCTGGCGCAATATGTCGGTGCTGGCCTATGGTGTTTCTGTTTTATTGCTGCTGGGGGTTCATTTTTTCGGCACCACAAACATGGGGGCAAAACGCTGGATTGATCTAGGCTTTATGGAATTACAACCCTCCGAGCTGGCCAAAATCTCGCTGATCATGGTTCTTGCCGCCTATTACGACTGGCTGGATATCAAAAAAACCTCGCGCCCTATTTGGGTGATTATCCCGCTGTTGATCATCCTGATACCCACAGCACTGGTGCTAATACAGCCCGACCTTGGCACGGCCATTCTGCTGCTGGCAGGCGGCGGTATTATTATGTTTCTGGCCGGTGTCAGCTGGCTTTACTTTGCCGCCGTCATTGGCGCGGTTACTGGCGCCATCACCGCCGTTTTCCAGTTTCGTGGCACCGATTGGCAGTTCCTGAAAGATTACCAATACCGGCGCATCGACACATTCCTTGACCCTGCATCAGATCCGCTGGGTGCAGGATATCACATCACCCAGTCCAAAATTGCACTGGGGTCTGGCGGCTGGACAGGGCGCGGGTTTATGCAGGGCACACAGGCGCGGCTGAATTTCTTGCCGGAAAAGCATACCGATTTTATTTTCACCACCCTGGCCGAGGAATTCGGCTTTCTCGGTGCGTTCTCGCTGCTGGGCCTCTACACCCTTATCATCGTGTTTTGCATCACCTCGGCGCTCAAGAACAAAGACCGTTTCGCGTCACTGATCACCCTTGGCGTTGCCGCCACGCTATTCCTGTTCTTTGCGGTGAATATGTCGATGGTGATGGGCCTTGCCCCCGTCGTCGGCGTGCCCCTGCCACTGGTGTCTTACGGCGGCTCGGCTATGCTGGTGCTGCTGATCGCGTTCGGCTTGATGCAGAGCGCGCATGTCCACCGGCCGCGGTAGTTAGCCTTCAATCCCGTCCCTGATAATAGCCGCCATCGGGTGATCCACCTCATGGGTGTGGTACAGCAGACCTAACGCACGATACTCAGTCCCGACGCGCTTGAATTCAAGATCGGGGAACCGTGTCACCAACCCCTCCCATTGCGGTACCATCGCAACGCCGGATCCACTGTGAACCATGATTGCAATCGTTTCCAGCGCGTCCAGTTCACACAGGATTTGCGGTGTTGTCTTGTGCCGCTCGACCGCCCGCCAACAGGCCGCTCCACCCCACGCATTTCGGCTGTAGACGATAAATGGTGCATCGGTTTCGCCCATACCCGCCCGTTGGATCAATCCGACCGGATGGCGCACCAACACGTCAAACCGCATTGATTTGGGCAACTCGAACGGTGGCGCCACACATAGCACCGCATCCAGTTCTCCGTCTTGAAAGGCCCGATATAGCTGCACTGAGCTGCCCGGATGCACGCTTAAATCCACCCCCGACATTTGCGTGGCTGTGTGGCGAATAATGTGCGGGATGTAATCTGTCAGCGCGGTTGAAATCGCCCCGAGGCGAAACCGCCCGACAGTCGCGGTTTGGGCAAGCGACAGGGTCAGGGTGCGCCCCTCCTCCAGCAGCCGCCGTATTTGCGGCAACAACCTGATGCAAGTCGGCGTTGGCCGCACATTGCGCCCCGAACGCAGCAACAGTTTGACCTGCAATTCCGCCTCCAGCGCTTGCAGCCGTTGACTGATCGCCGAGGCGGTGATGCCCTCGCGCTGCGCCGCCGCTGCAATGCTGCCCTCGTCGACCACGCTGACCAGTGATTTCAGGAATCGTAAATCCATAAGGTATGCTTATGTTTGAAAGTAGATAAATAAGATAGCCTTTCTAAAATTTCCCGATATAAATTCAACCAAACCGAACCACCAAGGAGGTCCTATATGTCAATCTTTCACCTCGCCTATAATGTCACCGACCTTGACGAAACCCGTGCCTTTTATGGCGGCCTGCTGGGGTGCGCCGAGGGACGCAGCACCGATACATGGGTTGATTACAACTTCTTCGGCCATCAGCTTTCACTGCACCTTGGCACCCCGTTTGAAACCCGCGCCACCGGCAAGGTCGGCGACCACATGGTCCTGATGCCGCATCTGGGCGTTGTGTTGGGGATGGAGGAATGGCAAGCCTTGGCGGATCACCTGACCGATGCGGGCATTGAATTCACCATCCCGCCAACCCTGCGGTTTGCGGGCCAGCCCGGCGAGCAAAGCACGATGTTCTTTTGCGATCCCTCCGGCAACCCGATCGAGGTAAAGGGCTTTGCCGATATGTCCGGAGTATTCGCCAGATGATCAACATCCTGTTCGCCGCCAAACCCGCCAGTTGGGCCGAATACGAGGCCCCCTTGCGCCGCGCCTTGGACGACACGGGGCTTGCCTACACCCTGTCGCCCGACACAGATGATCCCGCCACGGTGGATTATCTGGTCTACGCCCCGAACGGCCCTGTCAGCGATTTCGCCCCCTTCAGCCGCGCCAAAGCGGTGTTGGGCCTGTGGGCAGGGGTCGAGGGCATCGTTGGCAATGAAACCCTGAACATTCCCCTGACCCGCATGGTGGATTACGGCCTGACCGAAGGCATGGTCGAATGGGTCACAGGCCATACGCTGCGCCACCACCTCGGCATGGATCGTCATATCTTGGGACAAGACGGCAAATGGCGCAATTTCGTGCCGCCATTGGCACGAGACCGCACGGTCGCGGTGTTGGGTCTGGGGGCGCTAGGCGGCGCTTGCGCACAGGCATTGGCGGCGCTGAATTTCAATGTTCTGGGTTGGAGTCGTAGCCAAAAGGATATCGCGGGCATAACCTGTATGTCAGGCACCGACGGGCTGGACCAGACCTTGGCACAGGCCGAAATCGTTATTCTGCTGCTGCCTCTGACCGAAGGCACTGAAAACCTGCTGAACGCCCAGCGCCTTGCCAAAATGCCCAAAGGTGCCGTGATCATCAACCCCGGTCGTGGCCCGCTGATTGACGATGACGCCCTGCTTGCGGCCCTTGATACCGGTCAGATCAACCACGCCACGCTGGATGTTTTCCGCGTCGAGCCTTTGCCCGCTGACCACCCCTATTGGGCACATCCGCAGGTCACCGTCACCCCGCACATCGCATCCGAAACCCGCCCCGATAGTTCCGCCCGCGTGATTGCCGAAAACATCCGCCGCGGCGAAGCGGGCGAGCCATTTCTGCATCTCGTGGATCGAAACGCCGGATACTAAAAC
>JAFLKA010000193.1 GCA_022712735.1 Marinosulfonomonas sp.
TATTATGGAAAAGCGTTCAATAACGATTCCCTGATCGAGGCCTTCACCAACACCCTGACCATCGCCTTTATATCAACCATTTTCGCCGTGCTGCTGGGCGCGATGACCGCCGTGGTTCTGTGGCGGTTCCGCTTCCCGTTCAAACCGGTGTTCGAGGGTATGGTCGCCATGCCCATCGTCATCCCTGAAATTTGTATGGGGGTCAGCCTTGCGGTATTTTTCTCAAGTTTCGGGCTGTATGTGCCACCGGAATCGCCGTTTCCGCTGAACCTGACCAACATCATTTTGGCCCATATCACATTCTCCTTCCCGTTCGCGGCGATGATCATCCGCACCCGTTTGTCCAACTTCAATCGCGAGATGGAGGAAGCCGCCAAAGACCTTGGCGCGACCGAATTCCAGGTGTTCCGCGACATCCTGATCCCGCATATGAAACCGGGGCTGATCGCGGGGGCGCTGCTGGCATTCACCCTGTCTCTGGATGATTTCGTGATCACCTTTTTCACCTCGGGGCCGAACACCGTGACCTTCCCCGTCAAAGTCTACTCCATGGTGCGCTTTTCGGTGACGCCGGAAATCAATGCGGCATCGACCATCCTGATCCTGATCACGCTGCTTGTCACCGCACTGGCGATGCGGTTCCAAAGTTTTGAAGAGGGCGACAAATGAGCGAACAACCCATCATTTCCGTGCGCAATATCACCAAACGGTTCGGCAGTTTTACCGCCCTTGAGGATATCTCGTTCGACATCCGCCCCGGTGAAATCTTCGCCCTTCTAGGCCCGTCCGGCTGTGGTAAATCCACCCTGCTGCGGATCATCGCGGGGTTGGAAACCGCGACCAAAGGCGACGTGATTATTGGCGGTCAGGACATGACCGATGTGCCCGCCAACAAGCGCCCCGTAAACATGGTGTTCCAGTCCTACGCCGTGTTTCCGCATATGTCCGTGGCGCAGAACGTGGCCTATGGGCTAAAGCTGGAGCGCATGCCGAAGGCCGAGATTGCCACCAAGGTCGAGGAGGCGCTGGAACAGGTGCATCTGGCCGAGTTCAGCCACCGGATGCCGGACCAGTTATCGGGCGGGCAGCGCCAGCGGGTTGCACTGGCGCGTGCGTTGGTCAAACGGCCGCGTGTGTTGCTGCTGGATGAACCGCTGTCGGCGCTGGACGCCAAATTACGCGACGCGATGCGGCTGGAACTGGTGCATTTGCAAGAAAGCGTCGGCGTCAGTTTTGTGATGGTAACGCACGACCAATCCGAAGCAATGGCGATGGCTGATCGCATCGCGGTTCTAAAGGACGGCAAGCTGCGCCAGCTCGATAGCCCGACCAGCCTGTATCTGAACCCTTGCGATCAATTCGTTGCCGATTTCATTGGCCGGATCAACATGTTTGACGTGACCAGCCACAGCCAGTCCGGTGATAAAATCACCCTGCAAACCGAAATTCTTGGCCCCGTCACCCTGCCCGCCTCGGCCCTGCCCGACAGCAAGGAACCCCTCGCCCTGGCCGTGCGCCCCGAACGGGTAAAGGTCAGCGCAAAACGCCCAGCTAAGGGCACCTGCGTTCATGGCCAACTGGGCGACATCGCGTTTCAGGGCGACAGCTCGATTGTCGAGATCATCCTGCCTGATGGTGGCGCGATCACAGCACTGGCCAGCGAAGCAAAAGCCGAGAAGCTGATGAAACTGGAAATGGGCAGCGAGATTTGCGCCTATTGGCAGCCCGAAGACATGCTGTTGCTGCCCGCAGGCGCGACCTGACCAAAGCACAAGAATTCTGACACCTTAATCAAACGAGATCAAAATGACCCTACTTCACAACATGCCCACTGCCGATCTGCAAAAACTGGATGCAGCACACCACGTTCACCCGTTTACCGCCAACGCCGATCTGGCCGCCAAAGGCACCCGCGTGATCACCAGCGCCAAGGGGGTATTTTTGCGTGACAGCGACGGCATTGACCTGCTGGATGGCATGGCCGGTCTGTGGTGCACCAACATCGGTTATGGCCGCGATGAACTGGCCGACGCGGCGCATGCGCAAATGCTGCAACTGCCCTATTACAATACGTTTTTCCAAACCTCGCACCCGCCGGTGATTGCCCTGTCGGCCAAGCTGGCGCAACTGGCACCGGGGGATTTGAACCATGTATTCTATGCCTCGGGCGGATCCGAAGCCAACGACACCAACATCCGCCTTGTGCGCCACTATTGGGCGATCAAAGGCAAGCCCGACAAAAAGGTGATCATCTCGCGCCATAATGCCTATCACGGCTCCACCATGGGCGGCGCCAGCCTTGGCGGAATGTCGGCGATGCACGCCCAAGGTGGGCTGCCGATCCCTGACATTTCATTCATTGATCAGCCGTTCTGGTATGGCGAAGGTGGCGACATGTCGCCCGAGGACTTCGGTCTGGAACGCGCACGTCAACTTGAGGCGAAGATTGCCGAGCTGGGCGAGGACAAGGTTGCCGCCTTTATCGCTGAACCTGTGCAGGGTGCAGGTGGTGTGATCATCCCGCCATCAACCTACTGGCCCGAAATCCAGCGGATTTGCGATGCGCACGATATCCTGCTGATCGCGGACGAGGTGATCTGTGGCTTCGGGCGCACCGGCAACTGGTTTGGCTCTGAAACCTTCGGCATCCGCCCCGACATCATGACCATCGCCAAAGGCCTGTCCTCGGGCTACGCACCGATCGGTGGCTCGCTGCTGACCGACGAAGTGGCCGACGTGATCGCCAATGGCGGCGATTTCAACCACGGCTATACCTACTCAGGTCACCCCGTTGCCTGTGCGGTCGCCATGGAGAACCTGCGCATTCTGGAAGACGAACGCGTGGTGGAACAGGTGCGCGATGTTACCGGTCCATACTTGGCGCAAAAATGGGCGCAACTGGCCGATCATCCTCTGGTGGGCGAAGCGGTCAGCGTCGGGATGATGGCCAGCCTCGCCATGACACCCGACAAAGCCGCCCGCGCCCCCTTTGCCGCCGATAAGGGCACCGTGGGTCTGCGTTGCCGTGACCGTTGCTTTGCCAACGGGCTGATCATGCGCCATGTCGGCGACCGGATGATCATCGCGCCGCCGATTGTGATCAGCAAGAGCGAGATTGACCAGTTGATTGATCGCGCGTCCATCGCATTGGACGAAACGCTGGCCGGTCTGAAACAGGATGGGCTGATGACTGCGGGCTAGGTTCGCACAGCTTGCACCAGATCGCGGTGGCTGTTCCAGCCGGGTTTATCTAAACGTAG
>JAFLKA010000202.1 GCA_022712735.1 Marinosulfonomonas sp.
CTCGCGGTTTGCGGGCTCAAAGGATCGTGCGGCAGTGCGGGACCATGTGTTTTCAGCGCTGCGGTGCAAGCGGTCTTATGCGGAGCTGGGCGGGGCCGAGACAGGTCGCGGGATTGTGCTGGGGTTGTTGCGCGCGCTTGGGGTGCCGCCTGTTGATATGTTTACCGGAGAGGGGCATGCGCCAACGCCAATGAGTGATGAGGAGGCCACGTATAGCGCCACACCGACGGGCAACGTCGCACTGGACTGCCCCGACTGGATTGCACCCGCTTTGCAGGCCAGCCTTGGTGATGATTTCGAGGCTGTGTGCCATGCGCTCCAGCATCGCGCGCCTTTGTTTTTACGGGTAAACACGCAGAAAACCTCGCGCGATCAGGCGATAGAGGCGCTGGCTGTCGAGAATATTACCGCCACGGCGCATCCTCTGTCGCCCACAGCATTAGAGGTCACCGAAAACCCGCGTCGCGTGCATCTGAGTGCGCCCTACAATGATGGCTGGGTCGAGCTGCAGGACGCTGCCTCGCAAGCCGTGGTGGACCTGTTGCCGTTGCAGCCAGACACCCGCGTGCTGGATTATTGCGCGGGCGGGGGGGGCAAGGTTTTGGCAATGGCGGCGCGGGTTCCGGCACAGTATTTCGCCCATGACGCCAACCCGCAGCGGATGCAGGATTTAGAGGCGCGGGCGGATCGGGCAGGGGCCAGCATTACTGTGCTTGAGCCAGAGGATTTGGCGGGGGATGTGACAGAGGGTGGGCCCTTTGATCTGGTGCTGTGCGATGTGCCCTGTTCGGGCAGCGGGGCGTGGCGCCGCTCGCCTGCGGGCAAGTGGGGGTTTGATCAGGAACAGCTGGATGATCTGCGCCAGACCCAGCTGGAAATTCTGGATGTGGCGGCGGATTTGGTCGCGCCAAACGGGGTGCTGGCCTATACGACATGTTCCTTGCTGGATGCTGAAAATTCCGAGCAAATCACCCAGTTTCTGGCCGCCCATTCTGACTGGAAATGCACCGCACAACACCGCTTTACGCCGCTTGACGGCGGTGACGGGTTTTTCTGCGCACTATTGACGCGATAGAATAACCCTGCATAATCAACCGGTAGTTGTGAAATTTGGTTTTCTGACCCGAATTTAATGTGCGCTTAACACTTTAGAGCCGAAATAGAGGAACCACGAATCAATAAGCGGGGATCTCTCTGTGGCTCACTCGGCACAGGCATTAAATAATTTGAGCAACAGCATGATGCTGCTGTCGCCCAAGGTGATTTACCTTGGGATGTTTGGCTTTGTGCTGCTGGCGGCGGCGATCTATGTACCTGATCCGGTGTTCGGGGTTTTGCTGATGGCCAGCGGTATGACGCTGGCGTTCGTGTCTGTCATTGTGCGGGGGCTGTATTATCTGAACACACGGCGGCAACACGCGATTTATCGCAGTGTTTCGGATTTTGTGGCTCATGATGCCTCGCCCAGCTTCGTTACGGATGGCGATGGCGAAATCGGCTATTTGAATGCGGCGGCGCAGGAGCGGTTTTCCGATTGCTGCGGGAAATCATTGGCGCATGCGTTGCGCGATATGTTTGCCAACCCTTCAGCGGTTCTGTTCCGGATGCAGAATAGAGCACAGGCGGCAGGGGCTGCCCGCGAAGATGTGGTGACGCGGCGCGGGCATATTCGCTTGGCGGTTCATCAGCTTGATGCGGGCGGGTTCCTGTGGCGGCTCGAGGATATGGGCGAACGTGCTACCAATAGCCGTGGGGCCGAGGGGCTGAGCCTGCCGATGTTGACGGCATCGAAATCCGGCACGGTCCTGTTTATGAATGATGCAATGCGTCGGCTGCTGGGCGGGCGGGTAAAAACGCTGGATCGGGTGTTTAACGATTTGCCGCTGAACAGTGGTCAGGAACATGATGTTGCCGGCAAAGACGGCACTGTGCGCAGTATTGTTGCCGAACTGGAAGGGGCCGGTGGACGGCGCGAGATTTATTTGCTACCGGGGGCTTTGACCGGCAAGCAAATTAATGGCAGCCAATTTTTTGACAGCCTACCCGTGCCGATGATTAAAATTGCGCCGACGGGGCAGGTGGTTCAGGCAACCCGTCTGGCGCGGGGCTTGTTGAACGACCCGATTGATGGTGCAACCAATCTAGGTGATTTGGTTGAGGGGTTGGGCCGTTCCGTTGTTGACTGGATCGCGGATGCTGCTGTTGGGCGGGGGGGGGCGCAGCCCGAAGTTTTACGGGCGCGGAAATCCGATAAAGAAGTTTATGTGAAAATATCGCTTAGCCGGATCGAGGAAAATGGTGCGCCGTTGCTGATTGCGGTCCTGAATGACGCGACCGAGCTGAAAACGCTAGAGGCGCAGTTTGTTCAGAGCCAGAAAATGCAGGCCATCGACCAATTGGCTGGCGGTGTGGCCCATGATTTCAACAATCTGCTGACCGCGATTTCGGGGCATTGTGATCTGCTGTTATTGCGCCATGATCAGGGCGATACAGATTACGGTGATTTGGTCCAGATCAATCAGAATGCAAACCGTGCAGCCAGCCTTGTCGGTCAGTTATTGGCCTTTTCCCGCAAGCAGAACCTACAACCCGAAGTGCTGGACTTGCGCGATACACTGTCCGAATTAACCCATCTGTTAAATCGTCTGGTGGGTGAAAAGGTGACGCTGTCTTTGTCGCATGATCCTGGGTTGCGGCCAATCCGTGCGGATAAAAGGCAGTTGGAACAGGTTTTGATGAATCTGGTTGTAAATGCCCGCGATGCCATGCCCGAAGGGGGCGAGATCAGAATTGAAACGGCGGGTGTAACCTTGTCGAAAGACTTGGAACGGGACCGGGCTCGTGTTCCGGCCGGGGAATATGTTGTGGTGAAAGTCAGTGACAAGGGCACAGGTATTCCCTCGGACAAACTACATAAAATATTTGAGCCTTTCTATACCACTAAAGCTGTTGGCAAGGGTACGGGGCTTGGGCTGTCAACGGCTTATGGAATCGTTAAACAGTCTGGCGGGTTTATCTTTGTTGATAGTGCGCCAGGGAGCGGCACTTGTTTTTCCCTGTATTTCCCCGCGCATGACAAAGTTATTGAAAAGGCGAGCAGTGCGCCTGTTGAAAAAGTAAAATTGACAGGCAAACAGGGGGAGGGTGTTATCCTATTGGTTGAGGATGAGGCCCCCGTGCGGGCGTTTGCCTCCCGCGCCTTGCGGTTGCGGGGATATACCGTTCTTGAGGCCGAGAGTGCGGAGGATGCTTTGAAAACACTGGAGGACGAGGCGCTGATTGTTGATGTGTTCGTCACTGATGTGATCATGCCCGGTATGGATGGGCCAAGCTGGGTGAAAAAAGCGATGGTTGAGCGGCCGGATGTGAAGGTAATCTTTGTGTCTGGATATGCCCAAGAGGATGTAGTCGACCATCAGGCAAAGATTCCCAATTCAGTATTTTTGCCTAAACCGTTTTCCTTGAGTGATCTGACAAATACAGTGCAGCGTCAGTTTCACTAGGTGGTCTTTTTGGGGAGAGTCATCGGGTATGACTTTTAGTTATCGTGCTAGAGTCTGAAAATATCAAGTAATTACAAATGGATATTTACCGATGATGATGTGGGATAATGAATTTTCACTTGATAACCAGTCCTTAACTTCTTTAACTGAAACTTGATTTATGAAAATTTATATTGAAATGTTCTCTTTTTGATCTCATAAGGAAATGAGAACATGAGGTGAACATACTAGAGATTGCCGCGTTAGCGCGGTTATGAAATAAGGGACGGGAACAATGGCAACAGCAGATCTTTTGAAAATGAGTGACAAGCGCGATACCGACAAACAAAAGGCGCTCGATTCAGCGCTGGCCCAGATTGAACGACAGTTTGGCAAGGGCTCGATTATGAAACTGGGTCAAGAGGGGGCGGTGCAGAAAATCGAGGCAACCTCGACCGGATCACTCGGGCTTGATATTGCCCTTGGTATTGGCGGCATCCCGAAAGGGCGGGTTATTGAAATCTATGGCCCAGAATCTTCGGGCAAGACCACGTTGGCGTTGCACTGCGTGGCCGAGGCCCAAAAAGCCGGCGGCGTTTGCGCCTTTATCGATGCAGAACATGCGCTGGATCCGCTTTATGCCAAAAATCTGGGGGCCAACACGGACGATCTGTTGATCTCGCAGCCCGATACGGGCGAACAGGCTCTGGAAATCACCGACACACTGGTGCGCTCGGGTGCCGTGAGTATGATTGTCATCGACTCGGTTGCGGCGCTGATACCCAAGTCGGAACTGGAAGGTGATATGGGCGATGCCAGTGTTGGTGTTCATGCCCGTTTGATGAGCCAGGCGATGCGCAAACTAACCAGCTCGATTTCGAAGTCAGGCTGTACGGTAATCTTTATCAACCAGATCCGGATGAAAATCGGCGTGATGTTCGGCAGCCCAGAAACCACAACCGGCGGCAACGCGCTGAAATTCTACGCTTCGGTTCGTCTGGACATCCGCCGCATCGGGGCGCTGAAGGACCGCGAAGAAATTGTTGGCAACGCAACCCGCGTGAAAGTAGTGAAGAACAAAGTGGCGCCGCCGTTCAAACAGGTTGAATTCGACATCATGTATGGCGAAGGCATTTCTAAAATGGGCGAATTGCTGGACCTTGGGGTTAAGGGAGGCATCGTGGACAAATCTGGCTCGTGGTTTTCCTATGGGGATGAGCGCATCGGGCAGGGCCGCGAAAATGCCAAAACCTTCCTGAAGGAAAACAGCAGGATGGCCTATGAGATCGAGGATAAAATCCGCGCTGCACATGGGCTTGATTTTGATATGCCCGAAATCCCTGCCGAACCTTCCGGTGGCGAGGATGTGCTGGAGGCCTGATCCGGAAAATAGAATGCAGATGTGGGCCGCAGGCAATATGCCTTGCGGCCCTTATCGTTGTGGACAGGCGCGACTGGCGGGGATAAACGGGTCTGACCCGAAGAATTTTTCCCAAAGAGCCAGATATGCAAAGCCTGAATGACATCCGAAGCACGTTTTTGAATTACTATGGCAAGCAGGGGCATGAAATATTACCAAGCTCGCCCCTGGTGCCGCGCAATGATCCGACGCTGATGTTTGCCAATTCCGGCATGGTGCAGTTCAAAAATCTGTTCACCGGCGTTGAAACCCGCGATTACAAACGCGCAGTAACGGCGCAAAAATGTGTGCGGGCGGGCGGCAAGCATAATGATCTGGACAATGTTGGATATACCGCCCGCCACCATACATTTTTCGAGATGTTGGGCAATTTTTCGTTCGGGGATTATTTCAAGGATGATGCGATCGCATTCGCTTGGGACCTGCTCACCAAAGAGCTGGAAATCGATGCCGAAAAACTGGTGGTGACGGTTTACCACGATGATGACGAGGCAGCAAACATCTGGAAAAAGGTCGCGGGTCTGCCCGATAGCCGGATTATCAGGATCGCAACAGATGATAATTTCTGGTCGATGGGGGCGACGGGGCCGTGCGGGCCGTGTTCGGAAATATTCTATGATCACGGCGACCACATCTGGGGCGGCCCACCTGGCAGCGCGGATGAGGATGGCGACCGGTTCGTTGAAATCTGGAACCTTGTGTTCATGCAATATGAACAGCATGAGGATGGCAGCCGCACCGATCTGCCGAACCAGTCGATTGACACCGGTATGGGCATTGAGCGGGTCGCGGCGCTGCTGCAAGGCACAAATGATAATTACGCCACCGACCTGATGCGCAGCCTGATCATAGCTTCGGCCGATGCGACATCAACCGATCCTGACGGGCCGGGGAAAACCCACCACCGTGTGATAGCGGACCATCTGCGTTCGACCTCGTTCCTGCTGGCGGACGGGGTAATGCCGAGCAATGACGGGCGTGGATATGTGCTGCGCCGGATTATGCGGCGCGCCATGCGGCATGCGCATTTGCTGGGCGCAAAAGAACCATTGATGCACCGATTGGTGCCGGCATTGGTGCAACAAATGGGCGCGGCCTATCCTGAATTGGGCCAAGCCCAAGCGTTGATCGAGGAAACGCTGCATCAGGAAGAAACCCGTTTCAAGCAAACGCTTGATAGGGGTTTGAAACTGCTGGATGACGAATTGGACGGCCTGCCAGAGGGGGCAGAATTATCGGGCGAGGCGGCGTTCAAGCTGTATGACACATTCGGTTTCCCGCTGGATTTGACCCAGGACGCGATGCGCGAAAAAGGCCGCACGGTGGATACCGACGGGTTTGACGCGGCAATGCAGGCGCAAAAAACCAAGGCACGGGCGGCATGGTCGGGCACCGGTGAGTCGGCGGATGCGGCGATCTGGTTTGATCTGGCGCAAAAGCACGGGGCCAGCGAATTTCTTGGATATGACACGGAGACGGCTGAGGGCCAGATTTTGGCACTGGTTCAGGATGGGGCAGCGCTTCAAAGCGTCAAGTCCGGCGACACGGTTCAAGTCGTGTTGAACCAGACCCCGTTTTATGGCGAGAGCGGCGGGCAGGTTGGCGATAGCGGCATGCTAAAGGTAGAGGGCGGAACGGCCCGGATCACCGACACCAAAAAAGCGGCAGGGATATTCATTCATGTCGCTGAAATTACCGATGGTGAATTGACCGTCGGGCAGGGGGCGGAATTGGCCGTTGATCATGCCAAGCGCAGCGCCATACGGGCCAACCATTCAGCAACGCACCTGTTGCACGAGGCCCTGCGCCAAGCATTGGGGGATCATGTGGCGCAGCGCGGATCGCTGAATGCGACGGACCGGTTGCGGTTCGATTTCTCGCACGGCAAGGCGCTGGACGCGGATCAGCTGCAAGCCGTCGAGGCCGAGGTGAATGACTATATCCGTCAGAACACCACGGTTGAAACACGGATCATGACGCCGGATGACGCGCGCGGGATCGGGGCGCAGGCGCTGTTTGGCGAGAAATACGGCGACGAGGTGCGGGTGGTGTCGATGGGCACGCAAACGGGCAGCGGCAAGGGCGCGGGAGGCAGCACCTATTCACTGGAATTATGCGGCGGCACCCATGTTAGCCAGACGGGCGATATTGGCCTGTTCGCACTGCTGGGTGATAGCGCGTCATCGGCCGGCGTGCGCCGGATCGAGGCGTTAACGGGCGCCAAGGCACTGGATTATCTGGCAGGTCAGGAACGGGCGTTGTCACAGGTTGCGGGGCTTTTGAAGGCGCAGCCTGCGGATGTTTCAGCGCGGGTTAAGGCATTGATGAATGAACGCAAGGCATTGCAAAACGAGGTGGCGCAATTGCGCCGCGAGTTGGCGATGTCCGGTGGTTCTGGACAAGGCGGCGCGCAAGAATCGCGTGAAATCAATGGGGTAAAGTTTATAGCTCAGGTAATGGAAGGCGTTAGCGGCAAGGATTTGCGCGGGTTGATTGACGAGCATAAGGCGCGGATCGGATCGGGCGCGGTGTTGCTGATTGCCGATACCGGTGGCAAGGCGGCGGTTGCGGCTGGGGTCAGTGATGATCTGACCGGGCGGATTTCGGCGGTGGATATTGTTAAGGCTGCGGTCAGCGAATTGGGTGGTGTAGGCGGCGGTGGCCGGCCTGACATGGCGCAGGGCGGCGGCAAGGATGTAGAAAACGCGGCAGCGGCGATCAAGGCTGCCGAAAAGATACTGAAAGGATCGTAAAATGGTTGCTTATGCGATGGTGCACATTGATGTGAATAACGCGGATGTTTACGCAAAATATGCGGAGCTGGCGGGACCAGCGGTGGCCAAATACGGTGGTGAATTTCTGGCCCGTGGTGGCGAATGTTTCCACATGGAAGGCGAGGGGCGTGCGCGCAATGTGATCATCCGGTTCAAGGATATGGACACGGAAAAAGCCTTTTATAACGGGCCCGAATACCAAGAAGCGCTGTCTTACGGGCTGAGATCGGCGGATCGGGAATATACCTTTGTTGAAGGTGTCTGACACCTGACGGCTTCAGCCATAAAAAAGGCCGGTCACCTGATCTGGGT
>JAFLKA010000383.1 GCA_022712735.1 Marinosulfonomonas sp.
ACTGCGCCAATGATCGCGCCGTAGATTGTGCCAACCCCGCCGGAGAATGACGCGCCGCCAATCACCACGGCTGCGATGACATATAGTTCGTCCAATGTGCCAAGGCTGTTGGTGGCTGACCCTAACCGCGCGCTGGCGATAACCGCCGCCAATCCGCAAAGCGTGCCCATCAGCGCGAAAATCTTGACCGTGACCCAGCGGGTGTTGATCCCGGCCAATTCGGCCGCCATCGGGTTGCCGCCAATGGCGTAAATATAACGGCCAAAACGGGTACGGGTGGTTAATACTGTCATCATCACACCCACAGCCATCAGCATCAAAACCGGAATGGCAAAGCCGTGGCTGATGAATATTTCATTCACCGGCGTGTCGATGTTATTGGCCGCTGCGTATTGTTTTACGATGCCTTTGGGCCAAGGATAGGCATTAACCAACAGCACAAAGCCCAGAATAAAACCGCATCCGATAGCCCCCAAAAAGGTCTCGGCCCACATCGGGCGCAGCGGGAATTCAAAACGCCTGCGTTGGCGGCGTCCCTGCCATAGAATTGCAATGACAGCGAGGCAGGCAACCAGACCCACTATCCAGCTTACCGTTGCCCCGACAGCACCATATGGTCCGCCCCCAAGTAAGGAGAAGGTTTCATCCACCGGCGATATGGTTTCGCCCCGCGCCAGCAGGAACGAGGCCCCGCGCCAGACAAACAGGCCACCAAGGGTGACGATAAAAGCGGGGATGCCCAGATAGGCAATCAGGTAACCGTGAAGCGCGCCGATTGTCGCTCCGATCAGCAGGCCACAAGCGGCGGCAATAACCCAGATCATCGGGTGGCCCAGCCCGATCAGGTCGGGCAATATCCAGACTTGGATAATCGCCATCGACATGGCGCAAAACCCGAGGATCGATCCAACCGATAGGTCAATGTGGCGGGTGACGATCACCAGAACCATGCCCGTTGCCATCACTGCCACGGAGGCGGTTTGCACTGACAGGTTCCACAGGTTGCGCGGTGTTAAAAACGCGCCGTATCCGTTGACCACTTGGCCGTAAACATGAAACCCGATCCAGATCAAAACCAGTGCGGCGATCATACCCAACAGGCGCGCGTCAATCTCGGTGGCACGCAGGAACCGCGTGAAAGCTCCATCAGTTTTTGATTTCGCTTTTGGCGTTACCGATTTTGTCACATCGATCTCCTGAAGGTCTGGCGATATCGGGGTGGGTAAATTAAATCTGCGCCAGGTTTGAACCCAGCGCAGATTGTTATCTTAAGATGGATTATTCGCAGCCAGCAACGCCGGCAACGGCACCTTCGCAAACTTTTTCTTTTGCGATATGACCCGCGTCAATTACGACATTGATATTGGCGGCGCTGATCGGTGTCGGCGCAAGGAAGATCGCGTTCATTTCAACGCCATTTGCCCCACCGGACCATTTTACAGCACCTTCAACTGCGCCCATTTCGGCCCCACCGGCAAGTGCCGATGCGATGTTACCAGCTGCTGCACCCAACACGCGGGAATCTTTCCAGACCGATGTGTTTTGTGTGCCGCGTGCAACGCGGTTCAGCGCTGCGTGGTCACCGTCTTGACCAGAAACAGGGATGTTCAGACCTTGGGCCGCCAGTGCTGCAATTGCACCACCTGCCATGCCGTCATTTTCCGACATCACCGCATCGACCTTGTTGTCGTTGGCGGTCAGGATCTGCTCCATGTTCTTTTGCGCATTGTCTGGCTTCCAGCCATCGGTGAATGCTTCACCAACGATTTTGATGTCACCTGATTCAACGGATGCGCCGATCACTTCCATCATGCCTTCCAGCAGGAACGCCGCGTTCGGGTCACCCTTGTCGCCTTTGATGATGGCGTAGTTGCCTTTTGGCACAGCGGCCAGAATTGAACGTGCAATCACGCGGCCAACTTCTTTGTTGTCAAAGGTCAGGTAGAACGCGCGTTCGTCCTCGATCAGGCGGTCATAGCCGATCACAGGGATGCCTTCGGCTGCGGCGGCATCCACAGCGGCACCAACCGAGCCTGCGTCAACAGACAGGATCACCAGCGCATTAGCGCCCTGGGCGATCAAGCTTTCGACGTCTGTCAGCTGTTTAGCGGCGGATGATTGCGCGTCGGCAGAAATATATGTGTCGCCATTTGCTTCAATGGCAGCTTTCATCGCAGCTTCGTCCGTTTTCCAGCGCTCTTCCTGAAAGTTGGACCAGCTGACGCCGATGATTTGATCCGCCGCAATAGCGGATGTTGCGATACAAGTGCTGAGCAATGCGCCAGCGATAATTCCAAGTTTCTTCATGTGATCCTCCCAAGGATTTTTTGTAGGCACGGTAAAACCAACAGGATTCGCGTGTCGTTTGAAACTATGCGATATTTTAATTTAGTAATCAAATTAAATAGTGTAATGTCGATGACGACTGATGTGCTGGAGCAAAAAGATGAAGATTGATCGGGTAGGTAATAATTCTGGTGGCCGCGAATTTGGCAAGAAAGCAGTGTTCACGGCTATCCGTAAACATGCGCCTGTTGCACGTATCGATATTGCGCAGGAAACCGGTCTTAGCCCCGCCACGGTTACCAGCATTACAGCTGAACTGATTGCAAAAGGTTTGATCGAAGAAACCCCTGCCGAAACGGGTCAAAACAAGGTAAAGCGGGGCCGTCCCCGTGTTGATCTACAGGTGCGCAGCAAAGCCCACCTTGTGGCGGGAATGAAGCTGTCGAATACATCAACGACGGTGGTCATTGTTGATTATGTTGGCGATAGAATCGCTGAATTCGCGACCCCGACTCCTGCTTCGGTTTTAACCGCACTAGAGGCTCGTGATTTTTTAAAGGCAACATTGTTGAGCGCATTGAAAGATGCTGGCATGTCGGTCGATCAACTGTCAGGAGTTGGCATTGGTTTGCCCGGTGTGATTGATACGCTCGCTGGCGTGATCAGATGGTCGCCGATGGTGTCTGACCGCGACGCGCCATTGACGGAAATGCTTGGGCAGGCGCTTGGCATACCTGTCTTTCTGGAAAATGACGCAAATGTAGTGGCCTTGGCCGAACAGCATTTTGGTTTGGGAAAGAACACCAAGAATTTTATCGTCATCACTATTGAGCAGGGTGTCGGTATGGGGATTGTTATAGACGGGAAACTTATTCGGGGGATCCGGGGCAGTGTTGCGGAACTGGGGCACACCAAGGTGCAGCTGGACGGGGCGCTATGCCGATGTGGGCAGCGCGGATGTCTGGAAGCATATGTAGGTGATTTTGCGTTGCTGCGCGAGGCGGCGACAATAATGGACCATATTATGGAACCCACCACGGCAAGCAATACGGAACAACAGATGCAGCGGCTGTTGAGCGAGGCGCGTGCAGGCAATCAGGCGGCGCTCTCGATTTTTCGGCGCGCTGGTCGTATGTTCGCAATGGGGTTGGCGAATGTGGTGAACATTTTTGCACCCGAGTTGATAATCCTGTCAGGCGAACGTATGCAGCATGACTATCTTTATGATGAAGATGTAATACGGGATATGAATAATTCCATCGTTCAAATGGGCGGCCCGCTGCCGGATGTGCGTGTTCATAAATCAGGCGATCAGCTATGGGCGCTCGGGGCTGCAACCTGTGCGATCCAAGGGGTGACCGACGCTGTGCTAAGAGGGCTATCCAGCAATGAAGGCTAATATCGGGCTGCTGATTATTCTGCTCTCTGGCTCTTCGGTATCCGGGCAGCCTATGTTTGAAAATATGTCGCCGGAATTGGGGATAACCCATCAATACACAGGTGGCTGGGAATATTTTGTTGGCGGCGGCGTGGCGACGTTTGACTGTGATGGCGATCTGTTTCCCGAATTGTATATTGCTGGTGGCCAAGGCCCTGCCATGCTGTTGCGCAATACCACACAGTCACGCGGTGCGCCCGTTTCACTAACGCCAAAAACGCCGAAACCGCTGGCGCTTACTGCGGTCACCGGTGCCTATCCGCTGGATGTTGATAGTGACGGGCAGCTTGATTTATTCATCATGCGTGTGGGCGAAAATAAACTGCTGCGTGGCGGGCCGGATTGCACATTCACCGAATTTACCGACCTTGGGTTTGACGGTCAAAACCATTGGACCATCGCCTTTTCCGCCACTTGGCAGATAGGTCGCGCCCTGCCTACCCTAGCCATCGGGAACTACGTTAACCGTGATGATCCGGACGGGCCATTCATGGCCTGTGACGATAATTTCCTGATGCGATCCACTGATGGTCGCTATATAACCACGCCGCTTTTGCCAGCCTATTGCCCGCTTTCAATGCTGTTCACAGATTGGGGTCGTCATGGCCGTGCCGACCTTCGTATCAGCAATGATCGCCATTACTATGTGCGCGGCGGGTCCGAACAATTGTGGGCGATGCAGGATGTGCCTCGCCTTTATACCGAAGCGGACGGTTGGCATGAATACAGCCTCTGGGGGATGGGCATCGCCAGCCGCGATATTACAGGCGATGGCCGCCCCGAGGTTTTCCTAAGCTCGATGGGAGACCAGAAGCTGCAATTGCCGGACCTAACTGCAAATGGCCCAACATATCTGAACGCCCCCTATGCACAGGGTGCGACAGCGCAACGTCCCTACACGGGCGATGATGGCCGCCCGTCTACCGGCTGGCAGATCGAATTTGGCGATGTTGACAATGACGGGCGAGACGATGTGTTCATTGCAAAAGGCAACGTTGAACAAATGCCCGATAGCGCCATGCGCGATCCGAATAACCTGTTGATGCAATCGCCTGATGGCCGTTTTGCCGAACACGGCCTAACCGCTGGCATCGCCACAATGGACCGTTCACGCGGTGCCTCGCTGGCTGATCTAAACCTTGATGGTCGGCTTGATCTGGTCGTGGTGAACCGCCGTGCTAATGTCGAGACTTACCAAAACACCACCATAAATTCCGGCAACTGGCTGCTGCTTGATGTGCAGCAATCCGGCACAAACCCGCATGCAATTGGCGGGTGGATTGAACTGACGGACGGCACCACAACGTGGTCGCGCGAACTGACTGTTGGGGGTGGTCACGCCAGTGGTAATGCTTCACTCACCCACTTTGGTCTTGGCGACCCCAGCACTCTGCGCCTGCGTGTCATCTGGCCTGATGGCGATGCATCAACATGGTCCGATGTTACCGCCAATCAGATCCTGCGGGTCAGTCGTGAATTGGATCAGCTAACGGTTGACCCACTTTAATCGACAGGCAATCCGCTGGGCACCCTATCGGGAATTCCAAGCCGTCCATATAGGCTGACTTCATCTCGCAGCGCTGCTAAAAATTCCAAGATCGCAATGATCTCGGCGTCATTCAACCCCACAGGAACCAATTCATTCGCAGCTGCAATCAACGCCACTTCTTCGGGAGAATCCAGTATTGTCCAATCCTGTGCCCCCGCCAATTCCGGCAGAATTGCTTGGGTTCGGTCATATCCCATCAACCCCGCAACAGGGTCCAGATGGTGGCGTACCACCGCCTCCAATGTCGCATAAGCCCCGTCATGGCCATATGGTCCGGTGTCGGTGATATTGCGCAGACTGGGCGTGCGAAAACGGTAGGCATCCGCAGCAAACCCAGTCACCCGCATCCGCCCTACATCGCGGTGATGGTTTTCAAATCGCGCGGCTTTACCCGGCCCGATCTGTGGCATGGCGATGGCGTGAAAATCGTGATCGGTCTGGAATCGCCCCGCGTGGCAGGCCGAACATCCGGCCTTGCCATAAAACAAGTCACGCCCCACTTCTGCCGTGGCCTCTAGCGGCTCACCTGCCAGATATCGGTCAAACGCACTGTTATCCGCCCGCCATTCATACGCTATGAAATCTGCAATCACGTTGGATATATCGGTGAACCTGATGTCACGCTGCCCGATCACCGCGTTAAACATCACTCGATATTCCGGCATATCGGCAACCCGACCGGCGATAATATCCCACGCGCCACCCTGATGTGCCAAAAACCCCTGACGCACGGCTTGGGCCACATCGTTTTCCGAATAATGCCCAGACATTTCATCGCCCGACAGCACCGGAAACATCGCCTGTGCCGATAAAATACCGCTAAATCCTTGCACCATTTCATCATCCAGCGGGGTGCGGATGCCTGACGGGCGCGTGGTATCGACCTGCAATCGCCCATCGTGAAACAGCGCGGTGAATTCGGAGGCGCCCAGATTGAACAGCGCCGGTGCATTTCGCCCAATCCGTTGTTCTGGTGTGTTATCAGGGTCAATGCGCCGATCAGGGCCAATGCCAATGCCGCCTTCGCCCAAAGCCAACGAAACCCCGTCGGATGTGCCGAACTTTGGATGGTGGCACGTGGCGCAGGACGTATTTTTGTTGCCGCTTAGTATTGGGTCGTAAAATAACAACTGCCCCAGTTTAATCTGCGCCTCTGACGCCTGCATAAACACTGCTGGCGCGAATTCTTGTGCCACCAATGTGCCCGACAATGTCAAACCAAACACGCCAGCCCAGATCAATTGTTGATTTAATTTTATCATCGAATTAATGTGTGACACTGGAACTATCAAAACGCAAGCGGGGCAAAGCGCTATGTATCTCGGTCTTGATCTGGGCACCTCCAGCCTTAAAGGGATGTTGGTCGACTCTGATCAAAACGCCATCAGTTCGGCCAGCGCCCCGCTGACCGTCACACGACCCCATGAAGGCTGGAGCGAGCAGGACCCAGATAGCTGGGTCACCGCTGCCGAGGCGGTAATCGGCGCTCTTGTCCAAAAATTCCCACGTGAAATGACGGGTTTGCATGGCATTGGCCTATCAGGACAAATGCATGGTGCGACACTGGTTGATAAATCGTGCTACGCTATCCGCCCATGTATCCTGTGGAATGACACGCGCAGCCATGTTGAGGCCACTGAATTAGACACTAATCCAGCCTTTCGCGCCCAATCCGGTAATATTGTATTCCCCGGGTTCACCGCACCAAAGCTGCTGTGGCTGCAACGCCATGAACCCGAAGCGTTTGCTAAAATTGACAAGGTTTTGCTGCCTAAAGACTACTTGCGCCTTTGGCTGACGGGTGAGGCAATCTCGGATATGTCTGACAGCGCTGGCACCAGCTGGCTGAATGTTGGCAAGCGTGACTGGTCTGACGAATTGCTTGCCGCCACCGGCCTGACCCGCGCCCAGATGCCAACGCTTGTTGAGGGGAATGCCCCTGCTGGCCAACTACGTGATTCGCTCGCCGTCCGCTGGAATTTACCCAAAGGCATCACCGTTGCGGGTGGTGCGGGTGATAATGCAGCGTCGGCCATTGGCATGGGGGTCGTTAAGGGGGATCAGGCGTTTTTGTCGCTTGGCACATCCGGCGTTTTGTTTGCCGCTAATGATTCCTACCTGCCGAAACCTGAAAGTGCGGTGCACACGTTTTGCCACGCCTTGCCGGATACATGGCACCAGATGGGTGTGATCCTGTCGGCTACGGATTCGCTGGAATGGTATGGTAAAATCACAGGGCTTTCTGCGGGTGATCTGACCGCCGAGCTTGGCTCTGATCTGCGCGCCCCGACTAAAACACAGTTTTTGCCCTATCTGGGTGGCGAACGCACACCGCATAATGACGCTGCCATACGCGGTGCTTTTCTGCACCTTTCCCACAGTGATGATCGCCCCGCCCTGACCCGTGCAGTGCTGAACGGCGTTGCCTTTGCCTTTTGCGATAACCTCGCGGCGCTTCGCAGCACCGGCACCAATATCACCCGCCTGTTGGTTGTGGGTGGCGGGGCGC
>JAFLKA010000037.1 GCA_022712735.1 Marinosulfonomonas sp.
AGACAACCACCTCGATCTCTTTCACGCCAATGGTTTTGCGCCGCTTGCTTTCAGGTAACAGGTGTTGGGCCGCGCCCGCTTCGTCGATCACGTCTATGGCTTTGTCGGGCAGTTTGCGGTCGGTTATGTAACGCGCCGACAGTTCCACCGCGGTTTTGATCGCATCCATGGTGTAGCGAATGCCGTGATGTTCCTCGAAATAGGATTTCACCCCTTTCAGGATTTTGATCGTATCCTCAACGGATGGCTCATTCACGTCGATCTTCTGGAACCGACGCGCCAAGGCGCGGTCCTTTTCAAAATGCTGGCGGAATTCTTTGTAGGTGGTCGAGCCCATGCAGCGCAGCTTGCCGCCCTGCAATGCAGGTTTCAGCAGGTTGGACGCATCCATCGCCCCGCCCGAAGTGGCACCAGCACCAATGATGGTGTGGATTTCGTCGATGAACAGCACCGCGTCGTCATGATCCTCAAGCTCGGTCATTACCGCCTTTAGCCGTTCCTCGAAATCTCCACGGTAACGGGTACCGGCCAGCAGCGCCCCCATATCCAGCGAATAGATCGTGGTTTTGGACAGAACCTCGGGCGTTTCACCCTGCACGATTTTACGTGCCAGCCCTTCGGCAATGGCGGTTTTGCCCACGCCCGGGTCCCCCACCAGCAGCGGATTGTTTTTACGGCGACGGCACAGCACCTGAATGCAGCGCTCGACCTCGTGTTGGCGGCCGATCAGCGGGTCAATATCGCCCTTGGCGGATTTCTCGTTCAGATCAACGCAGTATTTCGCCAGCGCACTCTCTTTTTCCTCGCCTTCAATTTCGAACGCTTCTTCGCCGAAATCCGATGCCCCGGTCAGTGGGCGTGGCTCGCCGAATTCAGGGTCTTTGGCCACACCATGCGCGATGAAATTCACAGCATCATAGCGGGTCATATCCTGATCTTGCAGAAAATAGGCCGCGTTGGATTCGCGCTCAGCAAAGATGGCGACCAGCACGTTGGCCCCTGTCACCTCGGTGCGACCCGAAGATTGCACATGGATCGCGGCGCGCTGGATCACCCGCTGGAACGCAGCCGTTGGCACCGCTTCGGAGCCCTCAACCGTGGTTTCCAGAGTGGCCAGATCATCGTCGATGAATTCAAGCAGGGTTTTGCGCAAAGCCTCGAGATCGACACTACAGGCCTGCATCACCTTGGCGGCGTCCGGCTCGTCAATTAATGACAGCAACAGATGCTCCAGCGTGGCCAGTTCATGCTTGCGGGCATTGGCCAAGGCCAGTGCGGAATGGATTGCCTGCTCAAGAGTATTCGAGAATGACGGCACGTTGTGTGCTCCTTTGCGTTAAGGCGGTTTGAGCCACCTATGTCTTGATATCCTTAAAGTTCGGTGTGATTGGTCGGAAATTCAAGTGTTTTTTGATCAATCATACGCACAATTACACGGATCTTCTGTGATATCGGGCATTTCTGTTTGCTTAAAGTTGTCTTTGCGGTGCCGGATTTCGGCAAACACCTCGGTATCAGTGGCGGATTCCATCCCCAGACATTGACGGATTTCGGCGGATGCGGGGCGCAGGAACGGGTTTGTGGCCAGCTCATCCGCCAAAATCGAGGGCACAGTCGCCATGTTTTGCGCGCGGGCCTCGATGATTTGCAGGATGCGGCCTTTTAGGGCTGCGTTGTTCGGCTCGACCGAATAGGCGAATGTGGCGTTCGACGCGGTGTATTCATGGCCGGAATAGACAATCGTCATCGGCGGCAGGGCGGCGAGTTTGGATAGGCTCTCCCACATTTGCGCTGGTGTGCCCTCGAACAAACGACCACATCCCAGTGCCATCAGGCTGTCGGCGGTGAACACGGCAAAACTGTCGGGGAAATAAAAGGCGAGGTGGTTGGCGCAATGGCCTGACACATCCAGCACGCTGCCTGTGTTGTCACCGATTTTGATGCTGTCGCCTTCGGACAACTCGATATCCGGCGGCGGCAGGCGGTGGGTGTCGGCCTTGGCCCCGACAACTTTGGCACCATATTTTCCGCGCAACTCTTCCACCCCGTCGATATGGTCGAAATGGTGATGGGTGATCAGGATATGCGTCAGGTTCCAGCCGCGTTTGTCCAACTCGGCAATGATCGGGGCGGCTTCGGGGGCATCGACCACTGCGGTCTCGCCGCTGTCTTTGTCGTGCAGCAGGAAAGCGTAATTATCAGAGCGGCAAGGAATGGTGGCAATCTGGAGCGACACGGGGGTATCCTTTCATTTCGGGTTATACCCAGTCTTGCCCATTGTGGCGATGGGCGCAATATTGGGTTTACGAACATGTGAGGTGCAAAATGACACAGCCCCCTTTGAAATTGCCCGATACTGGGCCGATGACGACCACATTGCCGGATGGCCGCTTGTCGGCCCCGTCAGCGATGCGCAATGCAGCACCAATATTCGAGCGGTTGGCGGAGTATGTGCCGGACGGTGGCATGGCGCTGGAACTGGCCAGCGGCACGGGGCAGCATATTTCGGCATTGGCGAAGGCCCATCCGGATGTGGAATGGCAGCCCAGTGATCTGTCGGACGAACGGATGGTGAGTGTTGAAGCGTGGCGGGCGCATGTGGATGTGGCCAATCTGCGCGCGGCGATCCAGTTTGATGCCAGCGGCACATGGCCTGCGTGGCCCAATCTGGGGCTGGTCTATGTGGTTAATCTGTTTCACCTAATTTCACAGCTTGATGCGAAGGCCGTGATCAGCGGGGCGGCAAATGGGCTGACGGCTGGCGGGCATTTCTTTATCTACGGGCCGTTTCGCACGGATGGTGCATTCCGCAGCGACGGGGATGCGAAATTCCATGCGAGCCT
>JAFLKA010000455.1 GCA_022712735.1 Marinosulfonomonas sp.
TTTCCTTGAGGCGATCAGCAATCTTTACCCCAATATCGATGTCTTCGGGGTCTTTGAAATTCCGGTCCAGTTCATGCAGGCGCTGCCTTATATCCTAACCGTAGTGATTCTCGCAGGCTTCGTCGGCAAGGCAGTTGCCCCCCGCGCAGGGGGCGAACCATACGTGAAAGAACGCTAAATATGCAGATATTTGCATCTATTCGGTGCAAAATCGGCTTTGCCCTATTGTCGATTAGGGTAATTCTGGATTAGGAAGCCCTATGCAGATTTATCTTCCCATCGCCGAAATCTCGGTAAATGCGTTTCTTTTGCTTGGTCTTGGCGGCATGGTCGGTGTCCTTTCGGGGATGTTTGGCGTTGGCGGCGGTTTTTTGATGACCCCGCTGCTGTTCTTTATAGGCATCCCGCCGGCAGTGGCCGTGGCCACCGAGGCGAACCAGATCGTTGCCTCCTCGTTCTCCGGTGTGCTAGCGCACTTCAAACGAAAAACGGTGGACCTGAAAATGGGCACCGTTCTGCTGATTGGCGGGCTGATTGGCGCATACCTCGGGATCCAGCTGTTTAACCATCTGCGCTCTCTGGGTCAGGTCGATCTGCTGGTCAAACTCAGCTATGTGGTTTTCCTTGGCATCATCGGCTCGTTGATGTTTGTCGAGAGCCTGAACGCGATCCGGCGGGCCAAGAAAACCGGCTCTGCAGCCAAACGCAAGAAACACAACTGGATCCATAACCTGCCCTTCAAGACAAAGTTCCGCACGTCAGGTCTGTATATTTCGGTGATCCCGCCGTTTCTGGTTGGCATTTTCGTTGGTGTTCTGGCCGCAATCATGGGTGTTGGCGGAGGCTTTGTGATGGTGCCTGCAATGATTTATCTGATCGGCATGCCCACCAAAGTTGTGATCGGCACCTCGCTGTTCCAGATTATTTTCGTGACCGCGTTTACCACAATGATGCATGCCACGACCAACTTTACCGTTGATATTGTGCTGGCCGTGCTGCTGCTGGTTGGCGGCGTGATTGGTGCGCAGATCGGCACCCGCATCGGGGTCAAAATGAAAGCCGAACAACTGCGCGTCCTGCTGGCCATACTGGTGCTGGCGGTTTGTGGCAAACTGGCGCTTGATCTTCTAATCCAACCCAGCGAATTATATTCGCTCGGCGTTGCCGGGAGTCACTAGATGTTTCGTTTTATCGCCCTGTTCCTGCTTGCCGCTATTTTGCCGCTGAACGCGAGCGAAGAAATTGTCGCTGACCTTTCGCAAAGCCGCATCGGGATTTCTGCCACTTTCGATGGATCGGAAATCCTGATCTTTGGCGCAATCAGCCGTGAAGCACCCGCCCCGACCAATGCGCCGTTACAGGTTATCATTTCGGTTGCCGGCCCATCTGAGCCTGTCACCGTGCGCCTTAAGGAAAAAAAGGTTGGCATCTGGGTTAATAGCGATGCCGTGCTGATTGACGATGCCCCCAGTTTTTATTCCGTGGCCACAACGGCCCCGTTAATGGAAACCCTCACCGATGACGAAGACCGGTTCCACAAGGTCTCTATACCTCGTGCAATCAACGCTATGGGTGCACAAATCCTGTCAACGGACCATGCGCAGGGATTTATTGACGCGCTGATCCGTATCCGTACCGACAATGGCCTTTATCAAGTGCATGAGGGCGCGGTTGAACTGATGTCAGACACGCTGTTTCGCACCTCGATTGACTTACCTTCAAACCTGACGGCTGGCGAATACACCGCGCGGATATTGATCACACGCGATCAACGGGTGGTGGACGTGTTCGAAACCAAACTCGACATTCAAAAGGTAGGTATGGAACGTTGGCTCTATAATCTGGCCCATGACAATGCGGTTTATTACGGCTTGATGTCGCTGTTCATCGCGATTGCCGCCGGTTGGCTCGCCTCTGCTGTGTTCAGCTACTTCAAACCCTAGAGCAATTTGCATTCTCTTGAACCAGAATTCCCCCCAAGGTCGGGTGAATTCTGGTGCTCTGTGTTTCAGGTTAAATACAAAACGCCCTAGCCGCGCCCGATCAACGGCATCTTTGTCGCCATAATGGTCATGAACTGAACATTGGCCGACAGTGGCAACGCCGCCATTTGCATCACTGCTTCTGCCGCCAGCCCCACGTCCATCATCGGCTGCACGGCCACATCGGGATTGGCCGCCTGCGCACGGGCATTCAACTGGTCCAGCAATTCGGTCTGCGCGTTGCCAATGTCAATCTGACCGCAAGCAATATCAAAGGCGCGGCCATCAAGGCTCAGCGTTTTGGTCAGCCCCGTGATCGCATGTTTGGTGCTGGTGTATCCCACCGATCCGGGGCGTGGTGCGTGGGCCGATACTGAGCCGTTGTTGATGATCCGGCCACCTTGCGGGGTCTGCGCCCGCATTTGCCTAAAGGCAAATCGCGCCGCCAAGAACATCCCCGTCAGGTTCAGCTCCACCACGTCACGCCATTCATCCACGCTGATTTCGTCAATCAGCCCCGCAGGACCAAAACTGCCTGCATTGTTGAACAACACATCCAGCGGCCCTGTCGCCTTGGAAAACGTCTCGAACGCGGCACCCAACACATCTTCATCCGTCACATCCGCTGGCAATACATGCGCAGCAACATGCCCAGCCGCAACGACTTCCAACGCCTCGCGACGACGCGCAATCAGGCCCACTTGCCAACCCGCCTCAAGAAACACCTTGGCCGTGGCCGCCCCGATCCCCGAACTGGCGCCGGTGATGATAATCGTCTTGCTTATTCCCCGTCCCCCTCAAGCAGATCGGAAGAGCGTCGGGTCGGGAAAGAGGGGTCAGGACCGGGTAGATCACGGGTGGGGCACGAGCAATAAAA
>JAFLKA010000342.1 GCA_022712735.1 Marinosulfonomonas sp.
GAATTCCTGCAATGCCAGATCGAAATCGGCACCAAGGTTTGCCAAACAATCGGCGAGGCCCGCGAGGATTTAAAACGCCTGCGATCTTGTGTCTCGAAACACGCCGCCGAACACGGGCTGTCCCCCATCGCCGCCTCCTGCCACCCGTTTGCCGACTGGAAAGACCAGCATCACACCGACAAGGACCGCTATAACGCCCTGCAAAAGGATCTGGCTGGCGTGGTGGACCGGATGCTGATTTGCGGCATGCATGTGCATGTGGGCATCGCGCAAAAAGACCTGCGCATTGATCTGATAAACCAGCTGACCTATTTCCTGCCACATCTGTTGGCGCTGTCCACATCCTCGCCGTTTTGGCAGGGCGACGACACGGGGTTGGCCTCCTACAGGCTGACGGTTTTTGACAACCTGCCCCGCACAGGTCTGCCGCCACAATTGCGCAGCTGGGGCGAATATGAACGATCCGTTGCAGCGCTTGTCGGGTTGGGTGTGATCGAGGACAGCAGCAAAATCTGGTGGGATTTGCGCCCCTCGGCGCGTTTTCCAACCATAGAATCAAGGATTTGCGATGTTTCGCCCAGATTGGAACACGCGCTGGCGCTGGCCGCCCTGACCCAATGCATTGTGCGCATGCTGTGGCGATTGTCCAAAAAGAACCAGCGCTGGCGGTTGTATGATAACTTTCTGGTTTCCGAGAACCGCTGGCGCGCACAGCGCTACGGTGTGACGGGTGGGTTGATCGATTTCGGGCAGCATAAAATCGTACCGATGGACGAACTGGTCGAGGAACTGATCACAATGTTGGCCGAGGACGCGCAAGCATTAGGGTGCCTGTCCGAAATCGAAACCGCGCGTGAAATTGCCGCCACAGGCAGCAGCGCAGATCGGCAACGCAATGTATTTGCGCAATCCCTTAAGGCGGGCAAACCCAAGGATGAAGCCCTGAGCGATGTGGTCCGCCATTTAATCGAGGAATACCACGCCGATTTGTAAATCCGCTTACAGATCGGCAAAGCAATGTTTTCTTTCAAAGAAAACAAACCGAAATCTTTCAAAGATTTCGCGGTGCGGGTGGTAATTACATCGCCTTTTTGCAGTATATCCATTGGCGCACACTATTACTGGGCTGGATTTCTGCTGCTCAAAACACGCCTTGCAAAACTCCTGAAAGGATTGGAAATTAAACAGGCGTTCAATTCAACCGATCCGGGGAAAACCGATGGATTTTGCACTGACCGAGGAACAGAACCTGATTTTTGATATGGCCAAGGCGTTTGGTGAGGAACACATCGCCCCCTTTGCCCGCGATTGGGAAAAAGCAGGTGATATCCCCAAAGACCTGTGGCCCAAATTGGCTGAACTCGGTTTTGGCGGACTGTATGTGTCCGAGGAAAACGGTGGCTCCGGCCTGACCCGTCTGGACGCGACACTGGTGTTCGAGGCACTGTCGATGTCCTGCCCGTCCGTCGCCGCGTTCCTGTCGATCCATAACATGTGCGCCGCGATGCTGGACAAATTTGCCTCTGATGAATTGCGCGATAAATACCTGCCCCGCGCCCTGACAATGGAAACTTTCTTTTCCTACTGCCTGACCGAACCCGCATCAGGCTCGGACGCTGCCGCATTGAAAACCAAAGCGGTGCAGAACGATCAGGGATATGCGCTGACCGGCACCAAGGCGTTCATATCCGGTGGCGGGTATTCGGACGCCTATATCATCATGGCGCGCAGCGGCGAAGATGGGCCAAAAGGCATTTCAGCCTATGTGGTGGATGACGGCACCGATGGCCTGAGTTTTGGTGGTTTAGAGGACAAAATGGGTTGGAGAAGCCAGCCAACCCGCCAAGTGCAATTGGACAATTGCAACATTCCGCACGTGAACCAACTGGGAGAGACCGGCAAAGGTTTCACATATGCCATGAAAGGGCTGGATGGCGGGCGGTTGAACATTTCGGCCTGCTCGCTTGGTGGCGCACAGGCGGCATTGACCGCAACACTGGCCTATATGGGCGAACGCAAAGCATTTGGCCGCCCGATTGACCAGTTTCAAGCACTGCAATTCCGTCTGGCGGATATGGAGATAGAACTGCAAGCGGCACGGGTGTTTTTGCACCAAGCCGCATGGAAGCTGGACCAAGGTGCGCCCGACGCGACCAAGGCCTGCGCCATGGCCAAAAAGTTTGCCACCGAAACCGGCAGCAAGATCGTCAACCAATGCCTGCAACTGCATGGCGGCTACGGATACCTAGCCGATTACGGCATCGAAAAACTGGTGCGTGATTTGCGGGTCCATGAAATCCTAGAGGGCACAAACGAGATCATGCGGATGATTGTGGCGCGGCAAATGCTTTTGGGCCGCGGTTAATGGCTGATATCGACATCCGGATAGAAGGCAAGGTCGGGCGGATCACCTTGATGCGCCCCAAGGCGATGAACGCCCTGACCTACGAAATGTGTCTTGAGATTGAGGCCGCCTTGGACAAGTGGCGCGAGAATGATGCCGTCAAAATGTTGCTGATCGATGCCGCAGGCGATCGTGCCTTTTGCGCAGGCGGCGATATCGCCGAAATGTATGCCAGCGGCATGCGCGGTGATTACGAATACGGGCGCAAATTCTGGCGCGATGAATACCGCATGAACGCCAAATTGCATGAATTTCCCAAACCCGTCGCCAGTTTCATGCAAGGGTTCACTATGGGCGGCGGCGTTGGTGTCGGCTGTCACGGTGACATGCGCGTGGTTGGCGAAACCAGCCAGATCGCCATGCCCGAATGCGGCATTGGTCTGGTGCCCGATGTGGGTGGCTCGCTGATCCTGGCACGCGCGCCCGGGCATCTGGGCGAATACATCGGCACCACGGGCACGCGGCTGGGCCCCGAGGATGCGATCCATGCCGGATTTGCCGATTATTTCGTGCCAGAATCCGAGTGGCCCGCGCTGATTTCCGCATTAGAAGAAAGCGGCGACCAAACCTTGATTGAGAGTGCGGCCAAGGCCCCGCCTGCTGGAAATCTAAAGGCGCAAAGTAATGATATAGAACGGCATTTTTCTGGTAAAACACTGGTGGATATCGCCTGCTCTTTATCCCGTGAAAATACAGATTTCACCGTTAATGCTTTGAAAGCGTTAAATAGAAATGCCCCCCTGTCAATGGCATGTGCAATTGAAATAGTGCGCCGTTTGCGTGGCACAGACGATATACGCGCAGCGCTCGAACTGGAGTATCGCTTCACTTATCGCTCGATGGAGCACGCCGATTTCATTGAGGGCATTCGTGCCGCGATCATCGACAAAACCCGCGATCCAAAATGGAAACACACCCTAACCGATGCCATTGATATGGACGTCACAAATATGCTGCTGCCGCTTGGTGCAGACGCGCTGAAACTTGAGGAGTAATCACATGAAAGTCGGATTTATTGGCCTAGGCAACATGGGCGCACCAATGGCGGAAAATCTGGCCAAGGCGGGCCATGATGTTACTGGGTTTGATTTGAACGCCCCCTGCCCCGATGGGGTGAACAAAGCCGCCACTGCAACCGAGGCCGCCGCAGGGCAAGACGTGGTGATCACCATGCTGCCCAACGGCGCGATCCTGCGGTCGGTTGCCGATCAGATCATCCCCGTGATGGCCAAAGGTGCGGTGCTGCTGGATTGCTCGACCGTCGATGTGGAATCCGCCCGCTCCGTGGCTGATCAGGCCGAAACCGCTGGCCTGATGGCCATAGATGCCCCTGTTTCGGGTGGCGTTGGCGGGGCTTCTGGCGGCACTTTGACCTTTATGGCGGGCGGCACCGAGGCAGGGTTTGCCAAGGTAAACCCGTTGTTTGACGTCATGGGCCAAAAGGCCGTGCATTGCGGCGCATC
>JAFLKA010000292.1 GCA_022712735.1 Marinosulfonomonas sp.
GCGATGTAACCACGATCGAGGGATTGGGCACGCCGGATAATATGGCGGCGCTGCAAAAGGCGTGGGTTGCGCATCAGGTGGCGCAATGTGGCTACTGCCAGTCTGGCCAGATCATGCAGGCCGCCGCCTTGTTGGCGGAAAACACCGCCCCCACCGATCCCGATATAGACGAGGCGATGGATGGCAATCTGTGCCGTTGCGGCACTTATGGGCGCATACGCGCAGCAATCAAAACGGCAGCTGCCGAAATGCGGGGGGCGTGAACATGGGACGTCTTAAGAAATACACCCGCCGCGCGTTTATGATCTCAACCGCTGCTGTCGCTGGCGGCGTGGCGTTCGGGATCTATCAGGCGAAAAAACCGCTCGCGAACCCGCTGAAACCTGCCGCGGGCGCGTATACCCTGAACCCTTATCTGATCATTGACCAGCAGGGCGTGACCATCATCGCGCCACGGGCTGAAATGGGTCAAGGGGTGCACAGCACCTTGGCCGCCTTGGTGGCCGAGGAGCTGGATGTGGCGTGGGAGGATGTGCGCGTGCTGCACGGCCCCGCAGCACAAGCCTATTACAACGGTGCACTGATCACCGGCCACGCGGAATTCGAGGATGGCAAGCGCACCGCGTGGCAGAATTTCACCCGTGAGGCGATGGATGTGTTGCCCAAAACCTTGTCGTTGCAGGTCACTGGTGGGTCCACCGCCACCATCGACGCTTACGGGAAAATGCGTATGGCTGGCGCGACGGCCCGCGAGGTTTTGAAGCTGGCGGCCGCCGCCCAAATGGGTGATGGCGACTACAGCACCGAGAACGGCTATGTGATTGCGCCTGACGGCAGCAAACTGCCCTATATTGATCTGGCTAAGACGGCTGCGAGCATTGCACCACCCAAAGACATCGCCCTGCGCCCTGCCACCGAATGGAAATATCTGGGCCGTGATATGCCGCGTGTCGATATGGTGGCCAAATCCACTGGCACCGCGGAATACGGGGCAGATATCCGGCTTGAGGGGATGAGGTTCGCCACGGTGCGGATCAATCCACGCCTTGGCGCTGGGATGACCTCGTTTGACGCGAGCGAGGCCGAAGGCATGGCCGGTGTCGAGAAGATCATCGACCTTGGCAACGGCATTGCCGTGGTGGCCAGCAACACTTGGCTGGCGATGCAGGCGGCAGATGCGGTGCAGATCGAATGGGAGGAAGCACCCTACCCCGCCACCACAGAGGCGATGATGCAGGTGATCGAGGCGTCGCTAGACGACAGCCCCAATTCAATCCTGCGCAATGACGGCGACGCGGATACCATGCCCAACGGGGCCACCGAAATCAGCGCGGAGTACCGCGTGCCCTATCTGGCCCACTCCACAATGGAGCCGATGAACGCCACCGCGCTGTTCACCGGCGACGCATTGGAAATCTGGTGCGGCAATCAGGCGCCAATCGTGTTGCAGGGTAAGGCCGCCGATGCGATCGGCCTGAAGGATGCACAAGTGACGGTTCACACCCCGTTCCTTGGTGGCGGCTTTGGGCGACGTGCCGAAGCAGACGTGGCCGTGCTGGCTGCCAAAGTGGCCAAAGCCATGCCGGATATCCCCGTCAAAGTCACATGGAGCCGCGAAGAAGACATGCGCCATGATTTCTATCGCCCCGCCGCCATTGCGCAGATGCGTGGTGCCGTGAAAGACGGCAAAGCAGTGTTGTTTGACGCCAAAATCGCCGCCCCGTCAGTGACCCGACAATCGATGCAACGGATTTCCGGCTTTGCCCCGCCCGGTGCTGACGTGGCGCATATGGAAGGGGCCAGCAATCAGCCCTATGCCATCCCGAATTATCGCGTGGCAGGCCATTTGGCCGATGTGGATGTGCCCGTCGGGTTCTGGCGCTCGGTCGGCAATTCGTTCAACGGGTTCTTCCACGAAAGCTTCATTGACGAGATGGCCCATGCGGCAGGCGCTGATCCGCTACAGTTCCGCATTGACCTGATTACCCCCCACAGCATCCCCTCGGCGCAATTACTGGAAGAGGTGCGCGAAATGTCGGGCTGGGGCGGTAAAAATCCGAACGGAACCGGCCTTGGGGTGGCGTTTACATGGTCGTTCGGCACCCCCGTTGCCCAAGTGATCGAGGTGACCGACAGCGATGCCGGCATCCGCATCACCAACGCATGGATCGCCTGTGACGTTGGCACAGCGCTGGACCCGCAAAATATCCGCGCCCAGATGTCGGGCGGGATGATTTACGGGCTGTCCGCCGCCGTGCATGGCGAAATCAGTTTTGCGGATGGCGAGGTGCAGCAGGAAAATTTCCCTGATTATGACGCGCTACGGATGGGAACCGCGCCAAATATCGAAGTGAAGGTTCTGGAAAACAACATCCATATGGGCGGCGTTGGCGAACCTGGAACGCCGCCATCCATGCCCGCATTGGCCAATGCTTTGTTTGATTTGACAGGGGTGCGGGCGCGGGAATTGCCGCTCGCGAAAACCTTTGATTTCAAAGCCTGATTGCACTTAATAATTCACCAACAGTCATGGCGGGAATTTCGTAAAATTTTAGGCTAAATGCCTTCTAGTTGCCATAATTGCGCCCGATGTATGCCGCCGAATCAAGCTAATTTTTCTTCAAGTTGAGAAGAAAGGTAAAAGCCGCTTCTCTCATGAAAAAGTTTTGTGCGCCCAGTTCGGGCAATTGAGGAGCGAGTTAGATGCCAACCGGATATCTGGTCACTCTGGGTGACTTCAGCCTAGATTCAGGCGATATTATCACTGACCCAGCCGTTACCTTCACACCCGCCACCACCATCGGGGCGGGTGAATGGACGTGGTCAGGGACATTTGGCGGCACCACCTACACCAACGAGCTGGAGCCTGGCGTTTACTACGAGGCCGCTGATGGCAATGTGTATTTCGTACCTGATTATGGTCCGGTTGATACCATCACTTCGGCCGATGTGACCTCGGCCCCCGCATATTCAACAACTGACGGTATTCTGACCGGCACGGCAGGGGATGATGTCATTGACGCCAGTTTTGTCGATGAAGATGGCGAACAGGTTGATGCGGGTGATGGCACAGGTCCATCAGGCAATGAAGATACCATTCAGGCGGGCGACGGCAATGACACTATTGCTTCCGGCGCAGGCAATGACACAGTTTACGGTGATGCGGGCAATGATACCATTGATGGTGGTGACGGGGATGATGTCATCTATGGCGACACAGGCCCAGGCACACGGGAATCGCTAAACTGGGACAGTGAAGGCGCCGACGGAAACACTCTATCAGCTGGTTTCACCCAGACAACCGGACAGATGGATGTAACGGTTTCTTTTACGGATGATGGCAACAACAACGCGACCTATCAGGTTGAAACAACTGACGTAAACTACATCGTACCGGGCGAGGAATATAACACCACATCATCGGTTCGCCTGTTCGGGGACGGTGATGCCGACACCTCGACCACCACCATAGATTTTACCGCGTCAGCTGGCAGTAGCGCCGGTGATGACGTGCAAAATGTCAGCTTTCGCATTAGCGATATTGACTGGGCGAGTGGTGACTTTCGTGACCAGGTAACCATCCGCGCCTTTGATGCAAACGGAAACGAAATAACGGTTAACATCACCGAAAGCAGCAATGATACATTGTCCGGCAATACCGTCACAGGTGGCGACGTTGCCGAAGGAACGGCGGATGAAGGTGGCTCTGCGCTGATTGAAATTGCAGGCCCGGTGTCATCGATCACGATTATATATGCCAATGCGGGGACCGGCACGCACGCGATCCGGATCACCGACATTCATTTTGACACCATCGTTGACACCCCGAACGGCAATGACACCATTGATGGTGGCGCTGGGGATGACATTATTTATGGTCAGGACGGCGACGATACCATCGCTGGCGGGCTGGGCAGCGATCAAATTTCAGGCGGTGCTGGCGATGACACAATCACAGTCGCCGAAGGTGACAGCGCAACCGGTGGCGACGGCGATGACACCTTCAACATCGTCGATCTGGGCGAGAGCGGCAGCGGCACCATCAACATCATTGGTGGCGAAGGTGGCGAGACAACTGGCGACACTATAAATTGGGCCGGCGTTGCCGATAAATCCAGTCTGGTCATCACCAATGCCGATGATGCGGCAGGCGGCCTATCGGGCACATTCACCTTGCTTGATGGCACGGTTGTTACGTTTTCGGAAATCGAGAATATCGTCTGCTTTGCATCCAGCACCGATATTTTAACCCCACAGGGCACACGCCCGATCCAGGATCTGGAAATCGGTGATTTTGTCATCACCCGCGACAACGGCCTGCAACCGGTCCGCTGGATTGGCACACGCACGGTTCCCGCGCTGAACAAATTCGCCCCGATCCGGTTTGCGGCTGGATCACTGCCAAACCTGAACCGCCCGTTGCTGGTTTCGCCACAGCATCGCATGCTGGTTTGCAACCATCGTAGCGAGCTGTATCTGGGCGAGAGCGAAGTGCTGGTCAGCGCCAAGCATATGGTGAATGGCACGACCATCACCCGCAAGGTGGGCGGCGAAGTCACCTATATGCATATGTTGTTTGATCAACATGAAATTGTCTATGCGGATGGCACCGCCTCCGAGAGCTTCCATCCCAGTGACATCGGTCTGCACGCAATTTCAAGCAAAGCCCGCGACGAGCTGTTCAGCATCTTTCCGCAACTGCGTTCGGATTTGTCAGGGTACGGCAATACCGCCCGTAAATGCCTGCACAAGCATGAGGCGTTATTGGTTGCCTAGCCACTGGTCGTAGTCCGAAACCAGCAGGTGGGTCGGGGCCACATCCTCGTCCACTTTGGCAAAGCGGGCAATCGGTTTGCGAAACACATTATCAGTCTCGTCGTCATTGACGGTTGAAACCTCGCCAATCAGCACATCACCGCCCTCGCCCCAGAACGCATGCCAGTCACCGGGCATCAGGGTGAC
>JAFLKA010000205.1 GCA_022712735.1 Marinosulfonomonas sp.
CGCCGCGCCGGATTTCGATGATAGATTTCGGTTACCGTGTTTGGCCACGGTCACACCGGCACCGGCCACGACAAAGGCGGTGGCGGTTGAAATGTTCAGCGTGCCCATACCGTCGCCACCCGTGCCCACGATGTCCATCGCCCCCGCAGGCGCGTGCACCGCGTTGCATTTGTCGCGCATCACCTTGGCGGCGGCGGCATATTCATCCACGGTTTCGCCACGGGTGCGCAGCGCCATCAGAAATCCGCCAATCTGGCTCGGGGTTGCCTCGCCATCAAACAGGATGCCAAAGGCTTCTTCGGCCTGCGCACGGCTTAGCGGCCCGTTGGCGGCGGCGTGGATCAGCGGTTTGAGAGCGTCGCTCATGCGGGCACCTTTGATTTTATCTTGGCTATATCCAGAAAATTTTGCAGCAGCTTGTGGCCATGTTCGGAGGCAATCGATTCAGGGTGGAACTGCACTCCGTGGATTGGCAATTCCTTATGGCGCAACCCCATGATGGTGCCGTCTTCTAACTCGGCATTGACCAGCAGACAGTCGGGCAGGCTTTCACGCTCGACAATCAGCGAATGATAGCGGGTGGCATCAAACGGCGAGGGCAGGCCAGCAAAAACGCCGGTGCCATCGTGCTGCATCTTGCCCATCTTGCCATGCACGATTTCATCGCAGCGCACCACGCGCCCGCCGAACATTTCACCAATCGCCTGATGCCCCAGACAGACCCCCATCAACGGCACCCGTGCAGCGGCCGCGGCGCGGGTCAGTTCCAGACAAATGCCCGCCTGTGCCGGATCACACGGGCCGGGGGACAGCAAAATGGCGTCAGCCCCCATCGCCATTGCCTCGTTCACCTGCAAGGCGTCATTGCGTTTTACCACCACGTCCGCCCCCAACTCGCCCAGATAATGGACCAGATTGTAGGTGAAACTGTCGTAATTATCGATCAAAAGGAGCATTAGTCCGCTTTCATTGCCAGTTTGCGCATATAAGGGGTGATTGCGCGTGATTGTCAGGCTATACATCCCCCAGAGGCGTCAAAGGGTCAAGGCCCGACAAAAAGACGTAAGCAGGATTAACAAGGCGGAGCATATCGTGGGACGTGGAATTATTTCAGGCTTGTTCTGGGGCGTGCTGGTTTCTGGGCTGGCTGGCGCCACCGCTTCATTGGTTCACAGCAATTCAGGGCAAGGGCAAGGGCAGGGGACGAGTGTGCCTGTTCAGACTGAAACCGGCACCCAAGATGCTCCTGCTACGCAATCAGAAGAACAGGCAACAGCGCCCGAGGTCGGAGTTGTCAACGCACCGATTGGGGGCGAGGCCGAGCAGGCAACGCCGGTTGAAGAAACGGCTGTGCCAAAACCGGATACAGCGGATGTCACGACGGCAGCGCCAGCAGCACCAGCGGCCAGTGACGCGGATGAAGCGCCTGCGGCTGTCGATGCGGCCTCCGTAGACGCTCCCAGTGTTATGACGCCCCAAACGGATGCGCCTGATGTTGCACCGGATGACGGGTCTGAGCCTGCCGCGATGGCGATTGAAGACGCCGCTGTTACGCCTGCCGGTAATCCAGCCTTGCCCGATGCGCCACAAACGGAAATGCAACCGGAAACCGAAGGGCCGACCAGTGCGATGACGGCCCCTGCGATGCAAGAGGCACCCGTTGCGCCAGATGCGCCCGCGCCCGATGAGGAGCAGGGTGCCGAGGCCCCTGATGTCGAGGTAGCAGCCCTGCCGCAAACGCAAACACCAAAAACACCGGAAGCGCCCACGACAGAGCAGGCACCCGTGCCAGACACACCTGCCGAGCCTGCAACACCGGATCCGACGCCTGAAACCGACACTGTCCGCGTTCCGGTGCCGCAAATCCGGAATTTGGCCCCGAATGTGCAGACAAACCGTTTGCCAACCATTGGCGGGGATGCAGCAGCCACCGAGGCCGAGGCCCAAGCCTCTGAGCAAGAGGTAGACACCGCCGATCAGGGCGCGTTAATTGCCTATGCTGCGGCGTTTGAAAATCCCGATGCCAAGCCGGTGATGTCGGTGATCCTGATTGATGACCCAGAAAACCCCGTTTCGGATGAAGTTCTTACTCACCTGCCGTTTGCGCTCAGCTTTGCCATTGATGCGGTGCGCGATGATGCCCATGCGGTTGCGGCGCGGTATCGCGCGGCAGGGTTCGAGGTGCTGATGCTGACCAACCTGCCGTTTGGCGCTCAGGCAACGGATATCGAAGTGGCGTTCGACGCCTATTCCCGCGCTATCCCCGAAGCGGTTGCAGTGCTGGATCAGGGTGCTAACGGGTTCCTGCGCGGCCCCTCGACCGCCACCCAGATTGCCGGCATCCTGTCGGATCGCGGCTTTGGTCTGATCACCCCCAGCAAGGGGCTGAATTCGGCGCAAAAGGCGGCGATGCGCGAAGGGGTGCCAGCGGCGCTGATCTTCCGCGAACTGGATGCGGATGGTGAAAAGCCCCCGGTGATCCGCCGCTATCTGGACCGCGCCGCGTTTCGCGCAGCGCAAGAGGGCAGCGTGATCATGCTGGGCCACACGCGGCCCGATACCATCGAGGCATTGGTGCTATGGGCGCTTGAGGATCGCGCGGCAAGCGTGGCGATGGCGCCTGTGTCGGTGGTTTTGACGGCGCAATAATGGCCGTTCTGATCGCCACCAGCACCGTAGATTTTGACCCGACCGAAGTGGCTGTGCCGTGGCAGGTTTTGTCTGGTGCGGGGCTGGAGGTGCAGTTTGCCACGGACACCGGCAAGGCGGGCACGGCGGATGC
>JAFLKA010000247.1 GCA_022712735.1 Marinosulfonomonas sp.
ACATTGGTGGTCCGGTTGGGCATGCGGTTGCTGATCCGCACCACCCTGCTGGTGCAGATCATTATATCAGGCAGCATCGCCACAATGTTATTGCTGAACATCATGCCCGACTGGGCCTGTTTCGTATCATTCCTGATCTGGATGACTTCGATCTTTTTCATGGCTGGAATGACGCTGGGCAATTTGAATGCCATCGCCATGGAGCCGATGGGACATATGGCCGGAATAGCGGCTTCGGTGGTCAGTTCTATCTCGACGGTGCTGGCCGTGGTTATCGCGGCACCTGTCGGTTATGCCTTTGATGGCACGCCGTTACCTGTGTTGATCGGGGTGTTTTGTTGTGCGGTTTTGGCGCTTGGGTTGATGCAGTTGATCCGGCACGAGCCCGTGCTTGCTGAATAAGGGGTTCTATGCGCTCCGCGCGGGGATATTTCCTGCGTTTTGCATTAAGAATAAGGAAGAGCATCATAACGCACCCACACTTGGGGTTCGTTATGATTCAACTGAATGCAAATTGCTTTTGTGGAACGAAAATGGGCTAAGTTTTCTTCGCTTTCTTTTCCGCAATCACCTTTTGCGCCAGATCGCGGGCAATACCGTAGGCGCCTTTGACCTTGTCTGCCGCGCGGGTCCAGTCGCGCCGAATGACGATCGTGTTGCCCTTCACCTTGGCCATGCCGCGCTCGGCCTCGATGAATTCAACCAAGCCACGCGGCGAGGCGAATTTGTCATTGTGGAACTGGATCACAGCGCCCTTTGGCCCCGCGTCCAGCCGCGCAATACCGGCCCGTTTGCACATGCCTTTGATCCGTACCACCAGCAGCAGCGAATTCACCTCTTTTGGCAGGGTGCCGAAACGGTCGATCAACTCGGCCGCGAACCCTTCCAACTCGACTTTGGTGTGCAGGGTCGACAGGCGGCGGTACAGCCCAAGCCGCACGTCCAAATCAGGCACATATTTGTCAGGGATCAGCACAGGCACCCCGAGGTTGATCACCGGCGCCCATTTGCCGCCATCCTCGGGCATCCCGATCTCGCCTGATTTGATCTTGCCAATCGCCTCTTCCAGCATCTGTTGATACAGCTCGTAGCCAACTTCACGCATCTGGCCGGATTGCTCCTCGCCCAGCAGGTTACCTGCCCCGCGAATATCCAGATCTTGCGACGCCAGCGTGAACCCTGCCCCCAATGAATCCAGACTGGCCAACACCCGCAAGCGTTTTTGCGCGGTGGCGGTGATCGGCGAGCGTGGTTTGGTGGTCATATAGGCGTAAGCGCGGGTTTTTGAGCGCCCCACCCTGCCCCTGATCTGGTACAGCTGCGACAGGCCAAACATATCGGCGCGATGCACGATCATGGTGTTGGCGGTCGGGATATCCAGACCTGATTCAACAATCGTGGTGGCCAGCAGCACGTCGTATTTACCATCGTAAAAGGCGTTCATCCGGTCGTCCAGTTCGCCCGCCGCCATCTGGCCATGCACCACGACATATGTGACTTCTGGCACGTGATCCTCAAGGAAGGCTTCGATCTCGGGCAAATCCTTGATCCGTGGCACCACATAGAACGACTGGCCGCCACGGTAATGTTCGCGCAACAAGGCCTCGCGTAGCGTCACCCCGTCGAATTCGGACACATAGGTGCGGATCGCCAGACGGTCCACCGGCGGGGTGCCGATGATCGACAGATCGCGCACACCGGACAGCGACATTTGCAAGGTGCGCGGGATCGGCGTGGCGGTGAGCGTCAGCACATGCACGTCGCTACGCATTTCCTTCAGCCGCTCCTTGTGGGTGACGCCAAACCGCTGCTCCTCGTCGATCACCAGCAGGCCGAGGTCCTTGAATTTGACCGATTTAGCCAACAACGCATGGGTGCCGATGACAATATCCACCGTGCCACGGGTCATGCCCTCGCGGGTCAGATTGGCGTCACGGGTGCTGACCAAACGCGACAACTGGCCAACGCTGATCGGGAAACCACGGAACCGTTCGGCGAATGATTTGAAATGTTGGCGCACCAGCAATGTGGTCGGCGCAATCACCGCCACCTGATGGCCCGACATCGCGGCCACAAAAGCGGCCCGCATAGCAACTTCGGTTTTACCGAACCCAACATCGCCACAGACCAAACGATCCATTGGATGCCCCGACGCCATATCCGCCAGAACATCCTCGATGGCTGATAGCTGGTCGTCGGTTTCCTGATACGGAAACCGTGCGGAAAAAGCCTCCCAGGCGTGGTGCTCGGCCTGCATCACCGTGGCCGTTCGCAAGGCACGTTCAGCCGCCAGCCGGATCAGTTTTTCCGCCACCTCGCGGATACGTTCCTTCAGTTTGGCCTTTTTCGCCTGCCATGCGCCGCCACCCAACCGGTCCAGCAAACCCTGCTCGTGGCCGAATTTGGACAGCAATTCGATGTTTTCAACCGGCAGGAATAAACGATCCCCGCCAGCGTATTCCAGCGCGATACATTCATGGGCCGCGCCCATCGCGGTGATGGTTTCCAGCCCCTTGTAAACCCCGACCCCGTGATCGACATGCACAATCAGATCGCCCACCGACAGGCTCTGGGTTTCGGTCAGGAAATTCTCAGCCCGGCGTTTGCGTCGCGGGGCGCGGATTAGACGATCCCCAAGCACGTCTTGTTCGGAAATCACCGTGATGCCGTTGCCGACAAAGCCGTGTTCCAGCGCCCAGACCACTAGATTGATGCCGTCTTTAACGCCGCGCACATCTTTAATCTGGCGCAACCCGATCTGGCCTTCGTCCTCGAGCAATCCAGTCAGACGTTCACGCGCCCCCTCGGAATAGCTGGCAACCACAATCGGGCCATCGGGCTTTTTAACATCAATGTGGTCCGATAATTCTTTGAAAAGGTTCACGTCTTGCTGTTGGCGTTCCGGCGCGAAATTGCGCCCGATGCGCCCGCCACCATCCAGCACACCCATTCCGGTGCTTTGTGGTAATGGGTTCAGCTGAATCACGCGGTGCCCCTTGATGGCATCTGAAAAGCCTGCATCATCCAGATACAGCAGATCAGGCGGGCATGGCTTATATACCGTGTCCATTCGGCTCTTGGCCGACATCGCCTCATGGCGGGTTTCATATTGATCCTCGATCGCATCCCAACGGGCCAGCCGTGCGGCGGTGATCTGGTCGTCCAGAACGATGCTGGCATCGGGCAGGTAGTCAAACAGGGTTTCCAACCTTTCATGGAAGAACGGCAGCCAGTGTTCGGCCCCCTGATGCTTGCGCCCCGCACTGATCGCCTCATAC
>JAFLKA010000470.1 GCA_022712735.1 Marinosulfonomonas sp.
TGATCCGGTCGGGGATATAGAGCGTCGCGTCGTGCCCCATCTGGCGCAACCAGTCCAGCAGCAGGGCGGCCGAGGTGCCGCCATCGACGTCATAATCGGCAAAGATGGCGATTTTCTCGCCTGATTGGGCTGCCTTTAGAAAACGGGCGGCGGCGGGCTGCATGTCTTTTAGGGACAGGGGGTCGGGCAGCAGGTCTTTTATCGTCGGGTTCAGGAAGGTTTGGGCGTCCTGCGGGGTGACGTCGCGGCGCACGAGGATGCGGCACAGGGGCAGGGGCAGGTTGGTATCTTGCACCATTGCTTCGGACAATCTGTCGTCGTCAGCGGTGGGGCCAACCCAGCGGCGTTGGCTGAGGGAGGTTGCGACGTTTAGAAAGCCGCTCATGACGCCGTGCCGATGATGGCGTCGGTGGTATTGGCGGTGACAAATTCGCCGTGCAGGTGGGCGATTGCGGTGTCGTGGATTTGCTGGGCTGTCAGTGTGGGCGCATCCTGCCACGACATATCGGCATTGCTGGTAAAGGCGGCGCAGGCGTCATGGGCCAGCGTAACGCTAAAGCCCAGATTGGCGGCCATACGGGCGGTGGTCGAGACGCAATGCGGGGTAGTCAGACCGCAGATCACCAGATCGGTGATATTGCCCGTGCGCAACTGCGCTTCTAGATCGGTGCCGATGAAAGCCGAATTGACGGTCTTCTCGATGATGGGTTCATTGCCTTGTGGTTGTGTTTCCGGTTTGAAATCTGCCCCCGTTTGCCCTGCCTCAAGCGGGCTGCCGGATGTGGTGCTAAGGTGTCTGACATGAAACAACGGCCAGTCCTGCGCCCGCCAATGCCCCAGCAGGCGGGCGGCGTTCATCTCGGCTTCCGGATTGTTGCGCGTGCCCCAGACGGGGCGATCAAAGCCCCGCTGGATATCAATCAGGATCAACGCACAAGTCATTGGGTTATTTCACTTTATTGCGATATGTCATGCGCCGGACCGATCCGGTTTTGGACCGCATCAGGATGGTTTCGGTGGTCAGAAAACCCGGTTCGCGTTTGATACCGTGCACGATAGAGCCATCAGTGACGCCAGTGGCGGCAAAGATCACGTCCTTGGTCACCATCTCGTCGCGGGAATAGATCCGGTCCAGATCGGTGATACCGGTCTTGGCGGCGCGGCCCCGCTCATCATCGTTGCGAAACATCAGGCGACCATACATCTGCCCGCCCATGCATTTTAATGCGGCGGCGGCCAGCACACCTTCGGGCGCACCACCTGACCCCATATAGATGTCAATGCCGGTGATTTCGCTTTCGGCGCAGTGCATTACGCCCGCAACGTCGCCATCTGTGATCAGCCGGATCGCGGCCCCTGTGGTGCGCAGCTCGTCAATCATATCCTCGTGGCGCGGGCGTTCCAGCACGCAAACGGTGATGTCGGACGTGGCGCAGCTCTTGGCCGCGGCCAGTGCCTTGATCCGTTCGGCAGGCGACATATCGAGCGTCACCACATCGGTGGCAAAGCCCGGCCCGATCGCCAGTTTGTCCATGTAAACGTCGGGTGCATGCAGCATTGAGCCGCGCGGGCCCATGGCAATCACGGTCAGGGCGTTTGGCATGTCTTTGGCGGTCAGGGTTGTGCCCTCCAAAGGGTCCAACGCGATGTCAACGCCCGGGCCGTCGCCGGTGCCGACCTCTTCGCCGATGAACAGCATTGGCGCCTCGTCGCGCTCGCCCTCCCCGATCACGATCACGCCGTTGATGTCCAGCATGTTCAATTGGGTGCGCATCGCGTCAACAGCGGCCTGATCGGCGGCTTTTTCATCGCCACGCCCAATCAGTTTGGCCGAGGCAATGGCAGCGGCTTCAGAAACGCGGGCAAGGCCCAAGGATAACATACGGTCGTGGAATTCGGTTAGTTTGGTCATGTTCTGGTCCTATACCTAAACGGTTTCTATTCGGATCGCGACGGGGTCAGAGGCAACAACACCGGTTGCGTCAAAGCCCGCAATGGCACTGTCAAGCGCGTCGCGTGTGGTTTTGTGGGTGACGATCAGCACGGGGGCGGTGGATTCTTCGTGGCTGTATTGGCGCATTCGGTCGACCGAAACACCTGCTTCGCCCAGTGCCGTGGCGATTTTGGCCAGCGCGCCCGGTTTGTCGTGCAGGGTCATGCGCAGGTAGTACGGCGCCGGGGCTGCGGATTTGGCGGGCTTGGCGGCGTCCAGCGTTTTGGCAGGTTGGCCAAAGGTCGACACCCTGATGCCACGCGCGATGTCCAGCACATCCGCCATCACGGCGGAGGCGGTTGGCCCTTGGCCAGCACCGGCACCGCGCAGCACGATCTGGCCAACATGGTCGCCTTCCAGCACCACCATATTGGTGCCGCCTTCAAGTTGGCCAAGCGGGCTGTTGGCGGGCACCAGACAAGGCGACATGCGCTGTTCCAGCCCGCGACCCGTCATTTGGGCAACGCCCAGCAGTTTGATCCGGTAGCCCATGTCGGCGGCCTGTTCGATATCGTCAATGGTGATCTGCTCAATCCCTTCCAGTTCAACCGCGTCAAAGGCGACCTGCGTGCCAAAGGCGATGGAGGCGAGCAGCGCCAGTTTATGGCCCGCATCAATGCCGCCAACATCCAGCGTCGGATCGGCCTCAAGATATCCCAGCTGGTTGGCTTCCTCGAACACCTCGGCGTAGGGCAGGCCCGCGCTCTCCATTCGGGTTAGGATATAGTTGCAGGTGCCGTTCATCACGCCCATGACGCGTTCAATCTGGTTGCCTGCCAACCCTTCGGTCAGGGCCTTGACCACGGGGATGCCACCGGCCACGGCGGCCTCGAACCGGATCACGCGGCCTGCGTCTTCGGCTGCTATCGCCAGTTCCTGACCGTGCAGCGCCAGCATTGCCTTGTTTGCGGTCACAACATCCTTGCCAGCCGCAATTGCCGCCTCGGTTGCGGCCTTGGCTGGGCCATCCGCGCCGCCCATCAATTCAATGAACACATCGATATCATCGCGCTGGGCCAGCGCCACCGGGTCATCCTCCCAAGCGTAGGCCGACAGGTTGACGCCGCGGTCTTTGTCACGGAAACGCGCGGAAACAGCGGTGATCACCACAGGGCGGCCAGTGCGGGCCGCCAACAGGCTGGCCTTTTGGCGCACGATTTTTACAACGCCCGCACCTACGGTTCCCAGACCTGCGATTCCAAGGCGTAAAGGTTTGGTCATGTCGCAGATCCCTGATGGTTATTGTGTTGGGTTTCTCTAGCGATAAATCGGCGGCGGCGCAACGCGGCAGGCTGGCCTATCTGTGGCGGGCAATGGCGGCGCGCATTCGGGCGCGGGTGGCGGCATCGATCACCGGGCCACGCAGGCGGGCGGCGCGGGCATTCAGGCGGGCAATGCGCGATTGCAGGCTTGAAACGGTTTCTTCGGTGATCTGCACGTCTTTGGCGCCTGCAATCAGTTGGTCAATCGGGAGCAGGGCGGGATAGCCTGCCTTGCGAGCTGTCGGAGACACGGCATCATCCAGCTCGGGGAAATCGCTGCATCCGGCAAGCAGCGCGGCGGATATGGCAAGGGCAGGGATAATGCGCAACATCAAGGGATTCCTGTAGCAGTTGCCGGATCATAGAGCGGGATGCGGGTTTGATACAAGCGGGGCTTTGAATTGACCGGATGTTCAGATAAACCTGATCTATGGCACGTAAAACAGGTTCCCATTCGCAGATCACCGGCCCCAAGGTGCGCGAGGCAGCGTCACGGCTGTTTGCCCGCCACGGGTTCGCCGCTGTTTCGATGCGCCAGATCGCGGGCGATGTCGGGGTGCAGGCGGGGGCGCTGTATTTATATACGCCGGACAAGCAAACGCTGCTGTTTGATCTGATGCGCGAGCATATGGAGGATTTGCTGGCGGCATGGGGCGCGCAGGATAAAGGCGAAGGGCCGCTAGCCCAGCTTGAGGCGTTCGTGCGGTTTCACATCGGATTTCATCTGGACCGGCCCGATGCGGTGTTCATCGCCTATATGGAGTTGCGCAACCTGTCGGAGGCGAATTTTGTGGTGATCGAGGGGCTGCGCAAGCAATATGAGGATGCGCTGGAAGAAATCCTGCGGTTGGGGCAAAAGGCGGGCGCGTTTGGCGTGCCGGATACCAAACTGGCAATGATGGCGCTGATTGCTATGCTGACCGGGGTGAACACCTGGTATCGTGAAGGCGGGCGGCTGTCGCGCGATATGGTTGAGGAAATCTACTGGGATATGGCGCGCAAGGCTGTTGCTGGTTGATCAGCACTCGATCTTTGGTGCGGATGTGGGTAGAGGTGCGCGACCCCTTAGGAGCCACACATGCCTGACACAGAAATACTTGCGACCGTAATGCCATCAACCACACGGCGCTTTGCCGGTTTACTCATGCTGGCCATATTGG
>JAFLKA010000038.1 GCA_022712735.1 Marinosulfonomonas sp.
ACGTCCCTGTCTGTGCCTGATTTATTCAGGCTCTGGATCTGGCTCGCTTTTCTTTGCTCTGCCGTTGCGACGCGCTGAAGTTTCATCATTTCAACGTCTAGCGCCATTCGGGTTAAGGCGCGTAGCATTTTCAACTGTTTCTCCAATTACATGCGCCCTCGAGGTTGTGCTAAATTGCGCAGCTTTTCTGCAAAGCGAATTGCAGCTGCCACAGCGTGATAATGTTCTGGTCGAATTTCCTGCCCGACCTCGACTGTTGCAAATAACGTTCGGGCCGTGGGTGGGTCACGATGAATTGGCACTCCGGCTTCGGCGGCTGCCTCTCTTATTCGCGCGGCAATTTCATCCACACCCTTGGCTACACAGGACGGTGCGGCGCCCGAATTTCGGTCCCATTTCAATGCAACTGCATAGTGCTCTGGGTTAACAATGATAACATCAGCTTCTGGCACATCAGCCAGCATCTGGTTCATCGCAATGGCATACCCCTTTTGTCGACGTTGTTGTTTCATGTGCGGATCACCTTCGCTCTGCTTTGCTTCGTCCGTCATTTCCTTGCGTGACATCATATTGCGGCGGGTATGTTCGGCCTTTTGAAACAGAAAATCCACAGCCCCTATAGCAAGGGCAATGATTAAAACGATGGATAAAAATTCTACGACCAGCCGCAACAAAACGCTCGTCACCATTGCAGGGGAAAGATGCACTGTGCCCAGAATTTCAGGCAGTTTGGTCTTCAAAAACATGGCCAGCACAATCGAGTATATCAACAGCTTGAAAAAACTTTTCCCAAACTCGAACAACCCGCTGCGCCCGAATTTATTCTTGGCATTCGCAAGTGGAGAAATGCGTGAGAGTTTCGGGATCAGTTTGTCTGGTGCCACAATAAAACTGCGCTGAGCAAGAATTGTAAGCAATACAAGCAACGCCGGAATGAGAAACCAGGGGCCAACAGAGGTCAGCAATATCTGTATTATCCCGCCAGATGTCGATTGTGCGCTGTCATTAAAGAATACATCAGAAATCTGGTCGGAATTCTCTAGCATATTGGCCAACAACTGCCCAAAACTGGATGTCATCGTTGCGCCCATCGCAACGGCAACCAATAATATTCCACTGTATGACGCCGCGGTGTTCAAATCCGTCGATTTGGCAACCTCGCCTTTTTTGCGTGCATCATCCAGTTTCTTTTGTGTTGGCTCAAATTGCTTGTCGTCGTCCTCGTTTCCCCCGCTCATCTGTGCCACCCAAACGGATTTTGTAGATACTCTGACAGCTCACTCGACCAGACCGACAACATTAGCGGCAGGACTAGAAACATTAGAATGAGCGCACCGGCTGTGATCGCTGGCGCCCCCACGAACGCCACCATCAATTGTGGCATCGCACGATTAATCACGCCAAGCGCCACATTATAAATCAGTGAAGCGATGACAAATGGTGCTGCCAATGTAAACGCCAGTGCAAAGGCGCGGGCCACCTGTGACACACCCCATTCGCTGAGTACCGCCGCATCGGGAAACTGACCGGGTAATAACACATCGTAAGACAGGATTATGGCCTCGGCCACGCGCACATGAAGTCCGCCCATCACCGCGAGGGCAAGGCCCCCGAAAACCAATAGATGTCCAATAGCCGGTTGCGGATCTACTCCAGCGCTGCCGCCGAAAACCTGCGACAAAGATGTTGCTTGCGCCGCAATTGATCCAGCCATTTGCAGCGCAAGAATAAACAAGCGCAACCCGATTCCGAGCGCAAGACCCGCCAACGCTTCGGTGGCAAGGAGTATCGACAAGATGCCTTGATCTTTGGTTAATGGCTCCACTTGGCTGGCAACAGCTGGCGTGACAATTGCTGTAAATCCCAGCGCTAGGCCGAGACGGACACGCTGCGGAACCGAGCTTTCTCCGAAGGCTGGAAGCACAGCCATCGCCGCACCCACCCGTAGAAAAACGATAATACCTGTTAACAAGCCTTCTTGTCCAAATTCCTGAAGGGCAGTCAATGCTGCATTCATGCTGGAACCAGACCTACAAGAGAAGGCCGTGCCTCTATTCCGATTTCTTCAAACGAGAGCACCGGATTTGTGATCCCCTTTGCCGAAAGAACTGTTCGTAAAAACCGCCGTCGGTGGCGGGGTGTTGCTATCGCAGGATAAATTCCAGTCTCTGATGCCCGCGCCAGTTTTTCGGCCACGCCATTCGCCAACCTGTTAAAATCATCCGGCGGCAAGGCAACATCCCCATACCCACGGTCTCCTTCAATCTGATAAGTGGTAAAGGCTTGCTCCCATTCCGGTGCAAGCTGGATTAGCGGGATTGTACCATCATCCCGTTTCATCTCGGCAACCAGCTGAAACCCTAGGCGTTGCCGGACGTGCTCACAAATTGCCTCGGGTGACGGATTTACTGGCCGCGCTTCAGCAATCGCTTCAAGGATCAAGGGCAGGTTGCGAACAGAAACCCGCTCCTCTAACAACAGACGCATCACCGACAACAGCAGGTCTACCGGCACTTTATCAGGCATTAGCTCGTCCAGCATTCGCCGGTTTGCTTCTGCACGCTGATCGTCCGACAGGTTAACAAATTCGTCCAGCAGTCTACGCAATGCCTTCAACGTCAGTAGCCGTGCAAAATTTCGCTTGATCACTTCCAGAAGATGGGTGGCCAATACTTCGGTCGCAGTGACAATCGTCACGCCGGATAGCGCCGCTTCTTCTTGTGCTTCGGTTCCAATCCAGCGGGCGGGAGCACCGTAAACCGGCTCGCTCACATCTTCACCCCCGGGCAAAATATCCGGCCCATCCGGCAGCAATGCCAAGGCGCACTCCGGTCGTAATTGATCGCGCACTTGCTCGACCCCCTGAACCTTAACCACATATGTGCCCGCAGGCAGGGACGCATCATCGGTCAATCGGATTTCGGGCAGGATCAGCCCAAAGGATGATGCGACATGGGTTCTCATATTTGCGATGCGTGCATCCAGACCTGTTGCCGGATCCAACACCATGCTGACCAGATCGGGGGCAAACTCAACATGGATATCTTCCAGATCGAGCAAATCGCCCATTGGGGTCTGGGCTGGTTTTGCCTCAACCTCTTGTGCTGTTTTCTGATCTTCGGCTTTCTTTTTTATTGCAGATTTTCGCATTGCCCATGCGCTGGCCGACAGCACAACCGCGCCAACCATGAACGGGAAAAACGGCAAGCCCGGAACCAGTGCAAATAACGCCATCAATACCGCAACGGTCGCAAGAGCTGCCGGGTATCGCCCCAGTTGGCCGATAAGTTCACGGTCAACAGACCCTTTTGTGCCGCCCCGTGACAATAACAAAGCCGACGCAATTGAAATAATAACCGCCGGTATTTGCGAGACAAGGCCATCGCCAATCGTAAGAATTGCATAAGTTTCAAAGGCATTGGCCAATGGCATTCCGTGCATTGCAACGCCCATGATCAAGCCCATCACAAGGTTTAGTAATGTGATAAGTAATCCGGCAACCGCATCGCCTTTGACAAATTTTGACGCCCCGTCGAGGGAACCGAAGAATGTTGTTTCTGCCTGCTCTCTCTCGCGGCGGGCTTTTGCCTCTGTGTGATCGATTGCACCGGCGGACATATCGCTATCAATCGCAAGCTGCTTGCCTGGCATCCCGTCAAGCGCAAATCTTGCACCCACTTCGGCCATGCGCGCGGCCCCTTTGGTAATCACAATGAAATTGACGATGATCAGTACGCCAAAAACAACGAGCCCCATAAAGACGCTTCCACCCATGACAAAATTTGCGAACCCTTCGATGACATTACCTGCGGCCCCAGTGCCTGTATGCCCCTCGCCAATAATCAGTTTTGTCGAAGATACGTTCAGCGATAAGCGCAACATCAAGGATGCTAAAAGAACTGTTGGGAATGCCGAAAATTCCAGTGGGCGCTCAATAAAAAGTGTTATTGTGAACATAAGAATGGCCAGCGCGAATGATGCGGCCAACCCAATGTCCAATATCCATGATGGCACCGGCAGGATCATCATTACGATGATTGCCATCAACGCCAACGCTAGCAGAATTGTAGGTTGAAAAATGCTAGATAGCATAGATGGTGGTTTATCCATCATCTTCTCCTATCGCAATCAGGCGCTGTGCTGTTTGCCTTGTTCCCAGTGGAACCAGTGATCCGAGGGCGCGAGGGCCACTATTTTCTAGTAGCAGCGGATAATGGTTAGTACGAACAACCGGCTTAGGAACCAGCAAGGTCGGCACATCCACGGCAACCGTTAATAACGGGGGCGGTGATGCATCGTTTTCAAGCAGAGCCGTTCGAAATGCATTAAACCGCTTTTCGTATTTATCCGCATATTTGGGTGTGCGCGAATGATATGCGCCCGCGGCACTGCTCCAGTCCCCTTTTTCCCGATATAGTTTCAGAAGGAAATTCGCGGCATATAATGCGTTTGGATTTGGTTCAAACATCTCCTCGATTGAGGCAAACTCATGTCCGTGCCACTTATAGTTTATCTGGAAACATCCAACATCAAAACTGCGGGCACCACGCTTATAATTCTTGTAAACATAGGCCCTTGCGTCATCTTCATTCTCAAACCAGACACCTTTCCCCTCCATATTGACCGTCCATGGCCAGGGACGCATCTCCCCACTTCGATTACGCCCTGTTTCGGTTAGTGAAATTGCTTGCAACACGGAAATCGGAACCCCGGTGTTCTGTGCAGCATATGCCGCAGCCTGGTCGCAAATTAACGACAGCTCCTGCGCAGAATTCACACGATCCGGCACAAGAATGACCGCGAAAAGCATCGATGTTACAAGAATAAAGCGATGGGTGAATTTGCAAAGATATTTGCAATAGCTGGCAGATTTTATGGCCAGCACATTTCCGGTTTTCAAGGCAGTTCTAGCCATTATTTGATGCAATTCTTGCTATGATTTCTCAATCAAACTACGCTACAACCCTTTATAAAATATGACTAAAATAAGTGCTATGAGTCTTCTTGTGTAAGGGCTGGATATTCTTCCAGCAACCGCTCGATAGTATCCCGTTCTATTTTGCTCATCGTTAGCAAAGAATTATCTCGCGCAATAACTTCATTGATAGATGGCTCCACTTCATCCAGGGCTTTGTTTTGTGCTAGCATCATCTGAGCAACAGCTTGTTCTACCTTTGATCCTGTCAAAGCCAGCTGCGCCCAATCCTCTGATCGCCACGTAGCATATTTCTGATTTTCACTATCCTGTCCCGCACCATACTCACGCGCAGCATCCAAAAAATTTCCTGTTTTTTCATGCGCCAATGCCCGTAGTTTTGCGGCCTCTTCACCTGCGACATTTTCAAGCATAATAATTGCTCGCTCTGCTCTCCCATTAAGGATTGCAGCTTGGGCCAATATCATACGATCATCAGTTACTGGGGACGCGGGCGCTGCAAGCACCTTCTCGGCCATAGCTGGCCAACCTTCTTTTAGCAGCCGTAATGCCAGTTTTCTTCTGGTTTTCCTAGATAAGGTCTGGCGATCTATTTCGTCCTGAGCCGCCAAAACAAACTGCAACAGAGCAACTTCCGTGGCATCATCAGTGACACTTTCTAATACATCCTCCCAGGTTTTTTCTTTCTCTTGCTTGTCTAATTGTGCAAATAAGTCCAGTTTTTGAAGCGCGTCTAATGCTTTTTGATAATCTCCCGTCTGACCAAAAGACATTGCAATCAGTCGCGTTAAATCTGCAGCAATTCTTGTATCTTGCTGCTCAAAAATGTGGGATTCTGCTGTGGCAAGGAGCCTGTGATCGATATCACCACTCCCACCCAATCGCGCCTCAAGCAACTCGATTAATGCATTTGGTGCAATCGCGCTATCTTCAACGATTATTTCCTCTAATGCATGTTCTGCGAAATTATTAAGGCCTCTCTGCAGATCAAGCCGCGCATCAAGTAGGCGAAAATCCGGCCCGGCTTCTCCTGGTGCACGGGCGATCGCATTTCTTATTGAACGGGCCGTACCAAGGTCATTGAATTCTAGAAACTTCTGCGCCAAGCGAGGGCCAAGAAGCTTTCTAAGGTGAACTGGCAAGCTGGAAAATGCGCCAAGAACTGGAACACGGTTGATATTGTCTTGTTTTGAAAAAGACGGCATGGCCAAGGCAGCCCACAAAGCAACATCAGTATCACAACTGATTTGCCCTTCAAAATGCGGATTTCGCTTAGATGTCATCCCGTCAACAATTTGCGCCATTGCTTTTAAGTTATTTTCATCCTCAAGCGTCACATCAAATGTCGCAAGAACATCCAAGGCTTCTGCACCAAAACCTGCGTAAATATACGCTTTTACCAAATCCTCCACAGCGCGTTCATCGATCTGGTCAAACTCGCCTGAAATTTTACCTCTTTTCTCGGAAACTCTGGCCAATACTGAATCTGCGTCCCCCCAGTTCACCACATTAAATTGTGCATTCGAAAGGCATTCTGACCCATTATCCGTCATTAAACCGGATGTGGCTAAATTTGAAAACTCACGATCTATACTGCTTTCAATATGAATGTTGATATGCGGTTTTGTAGATGGTACCGGCGCTTCTATTACCACAGAAGTTGCAGGCTCTTCCCCACCTTGCCCCACATCTGGCGGATGTGGAAGATTGGCATCCAACAATCCTTGTGAGGCAGCCCGGCCAATCTGGCGCAGTATTGCAGACTGCATTTCCGCAACACGTTTTGTTGGTAATTGACTCGCAGCATCGGCATTTTCAACAAACAATCCAACCCTGAGATTGGTTTGTGATCGCACAAGCGGCGCCCCAAACGGAAGAATATCCACTGGCAAAACCGGTGCACTTTCGGCGGAGTGAACAGGGGCGTTTTCTGGCGCGCCTGCATCGTCATTCTGATCTGCAGAAAGCTCGCCAGAGTCGAATGCAATCTCGAATCTTGATGTAGCAGATGGCTGCCCGTCTTTAATATCTACAACCAGCAACCCGGGCCTGAATTCAAATGCATCTGCATGACATTCACAGCCCAAAACCAAGGTGATACGCGTGTTATCCTCGGAAACTATCAGGCTTTTTATCCTGTCACGAGAAATCCGGCGATAAACGTCCGAGACATCAATTGCAGCCCTGATCCCTTTCAACCTGATTTCATACCCGTGTTCGACGCGCCCCACTTCCCAATCAACCGGTCCGCTAAACTCGAATGCCAGTCTCGAAAAATCAGCGTGCTCGCCAGACCGGACAGTAACACGCTCTGCAATAACCATCATTGGAAAGCAGATAATAACCACCGCGAGCAGGAAACGCATCATGCCGCTTCCTGCTTGAGTGCTTTTAATGCCTCTTCCAGTTCACCATAACTGGGGCGGCAGTGCCCTGGCGCATTCTGACGACCCACTTCGATGCAGATATTTGTGGCATGCTTATATAGGTTCGCAACCAGCACTTCGCGGATAAGCAGATAAAAGTGGCCATCCTCTTCGACAATTGATTTCACCTTACCGGCAAACGGTCCAACCAAACCGTAAGCCAGAAAAATGCCTAAAAATGTACCGACCAACGCCCCGCCAATAAGCTTACCGAGGATTTCTGGCGGCTGATCAAGCGAGCCCATAGTTTTAATAATCCCCAAAACAGCGGCAACAATTCCCAGCGCGGGAAGAGCATCTGCCAGAGTCTGCAATGCGTGGCT
>JAFLKA010000039.1 GCA_022712735.1 Marinosulfonomonas sp.
CTGCTCGTAGGCCAGACAATCCACCGCCCGCCATTCGTCAATCTGCGCCCACCATTTTTTCAGGGCGGGTTTGTTGATCTTGCGGCCACGGGATTTCCAGATTTTCAGCATATCTTCCAGAACATGGCCAATATCGCCGACGATCGGGATGTCGACCTCGATGATTTTATTGATCGAGGAGGGGTCAATATCAATATGCGCTTTCTTTGAATCAGGGCTGAACACATCAACCCGTCCGGTGATACGGTCATCAAACCGTGCGCCGATGTTGATCATCAGATCGCAGCCGTGCATCGCCAGATTGGCCTCGTACAACCCGTGCATGCCCAACATGCCCAGCCAGTTTTTACCAGACGCGGGGTAGGCGCCCAGACCCATCAGGGTCGAGGTCACGGGAATGCCGGATGCCTCCGCCAGCTCGATCAACAGCTGGCTGGCAGCAGGGCCTGAATTGATCACGCCACCGCCAGTATACAGGATCGGGCGTTCGGCCTGCTCCATCAGTTCGACCAGCGCGGTGATCGCCGCAATGTCGCCTTTGACTTGTGGCGCATACCGACTGGTGTCGGTTTTCTTTGGCGGCGTATAGGTGCCTTGGGCGAATTGCACGTCCTTGGGGATGTCGACCAGCACGGGGCCGGGGCGCCCTGTCGTGGCAACATGGAACGCCTGATGGATCACTTCGGACAATTTGTCGGTGTCTTTGACCAGCCAGTTGTGTTTGGTGCAGGGCCGGGTGATGCCAACGGTGTCGGCCTCCTGAAAGGCGTCATTGCCGATCATGAAGGTCGGCACTTGGCCGGTCAGAACCACCAGCGGGATGCTGTCCATCAACGCGTCCGTCAGGCCGGTCACAGCATTGGTCGCACCGGGGCCGGAGGTTACCAGAACCACGCCGGGTTTGCCGGTCGAGCGCGCATAGCCTTCGGCGGCGTGCAGAGCGGCCTGCTCGTGGCGCACCAGAATGTGGCGAATATCATTTTGCTGAAAGATTTCGTCGTAAATCGGTAGGACGGCGCCGCCCGGGTATCCAAATATGGTATCCACACCCTGATTTTTCAGGGATTGCAGGATCATCTTTGCGCCGGTCATTTGACGTGTCATCTTTCTCTCTCCGTCTTTATTCATTTGTCTTAAGCAATTTGCATTCCATTTGTGTCGAAATTCACTCCAAGATTGGGTGAATTCCAACGCTCTTTGCCCCGTAATAAATACAAAGCGCTATACATAAAAAAACCCCCGATCATTCGGGGGCGCATGGGATACCGATATGGTTGTCTTTACAGACCCATGCGCCAATATTCCACAATCACTAGTAGGACGTTCATGTCCAAAGCTCCTTTAGTTGTGATCGAGACCTTAGAAGTGCGGGAAAGGGGCGTCAACAGTGAAAAGCGTGAATAATGTGTCGTGAACGTCGCAGTTTAGGGTTTATTGTTACGTTTTTTGCCGAGGTGGGCGAACAAACAGCAAGTGCACCGGTTTTTGTGGCTGGATGCTGCGCCAAAGCATTTGGCGGCCGGTCTAATGAAACACCGGTTTTTTCATTTATTTCGCAAAGTTACTGTTTTCAGTGCGCTATTCTATGGCTATGGTCCCCCCACCTGAAACGGTCAGCCCGCCATAATGGACGGGCAAAACTCTATGGGAGGAGTAACTCTATGGATCGTCGCTCATTTTTGAGAACTTCCGCACTTGGTGGCACCGCCGCCGCTGCAACAACTCTGGCCGCACCGGCATATGCTGCGGGCAACGTTAAACTAACAATGGTTACATCGTGGGGCCGTGGCCTTGCCGGTGTTTTTGATGCGGCTCAGCATGCAGCTGACTCGATCAACGCCATGTCCGATGGCACACTCGAAGTCGAAATCAAAGCCGCAGGCGAGCTGGTTGGCGCGTTTGAAGTGTTTGAGGCTGTGACTGCTGGTCAAGCCGACATGTATCACGCCGCTGATTACTATTTCACCGGCCAAAACCCGGGTTACCAGTATTTCACCGCCGCCCCTTTCGGTATGACACCGCAAGAGCTGTCGAACTGGTATTACCACGGCGAAGGCCAAGGCCTGCATGACGAGTTGGGCCAGATTTTTGGTCTGAAGTCGTTCATCGCCGGCAACACTGGCCCACAGGCTGGTGGTTGGTTCAAGAAAGAAATCAACTCTGCCGAAGATTTTAACGGTCTGAAGTTCCGCATGCCTGGCATGGGCGGCGAAGCCCTGGGTAAACTGGGTGCATCGGTTCAAAACCTTCCAGGTTCCGAAGTGTATCAAGCACTTGCCTCCGGCGCGATTGACGGCACCGAGTGGATCGGCCCTTGGGCAGATGAAAAAGCCGGTTTTCAGGAAATCACCAAGTTCTACTACACTGCCGGTTTCCACGAGCCAGGTGCAGCCCTGACACTTGCGACCAACCGCGAAGTGTTTGAAGGCTTGACGCCTGCGCACCAGAAAATCATCGAAGTGGCCGCGGCTGAAACACACCAGTGGAGCCTTGCGCAGTTCATGAACAACAACGGTGCGGCGCTGAAGCGTCTGCAAGCCGGTGGTGTTAAAGTTCTGGAATTCTCGGACGATGT
>JAFLKA010000381.1 GCA_022712735.1 Marinosulfonomonas sp.
GCACCGGGCAAAAGGCCGGTTTCGGTCAATATCTGGAACCCGTTGCAGACGCCAAGCACATAACCGCCCGCCTTGGCGTGATCCACCACCGCGTGGCAAATCGGCGATTGTGCCGCGATTGCACCGCAGCGCAGGTAATCACCAAAGGAAAACCCACCCGGCACCCCGATCATATCCAGCCCTGATGGCAGCGACGTGTCCTTGTGCCAGACCATCGTTACATCGGCCCCAGCCGCCCTGAAGGCCACGGCCAGATCACGGTCGCAATTGGACCCCGGAAAAACGACAACCCCGACCTTCATCACAAAATCTCGATGCTGTAGGATTCGATCACCATGTTGGCCAGCAGCTTCTCGCACATCTCGCCCACGGTTTTTTCGGCCTTGGCCGCATCGGTTTCACTCAGGTCCAGCTCTATCACCTTGCCCTGACGAACGCCGTCAACACCGTCAAACCCCAGCGTGGTCAGCGCGTGATGCACCGCCTTGCCTTGCGGGTCCAGAACCCCGTTCTTTAGCATTACAGTCACACGCGCTTTCATCCGCGAATCCCCCTAGTTAACAAGTGTCGGTTTGCCCGGCTGTGGCCCGTTGGTGGGCAGAACCCCCAACCGGCGTGCCACTTCGGTATAGGCATCGGCCAGACTGCCCAGATCGCGGCGAAACACGTCTTTGTCCAGCTTTTCGCCGGTTTCCATGTCCCACAGACGGCAGCTGTCAGGGCTGATTTCGTCGGCAATGATCAGGCGTTGAAAGTCGCCTTCCCAAACGCGGCCAATCTCGATTTTGAAATCCACCAGTTTGATGCCAACGCCCAGCATCACACCCGACATAAAATCATTCACCCGCAACGCAAGTGCGATGATATCGTCCAGATCCTGCTGGCTGGCCCAGCCAAAGGCGATGATGTATTCTTCGGGCACCAACGGATCCCCAAGTGCGTCATCTTTATAGGAAAATTCGACAATCGGACGTGGCAGTTGTGTGCCCTCCTCGATCCCTAACCGTTTGCTGATTGATCCGGCAGCCGTATTGCGCACGATCACCTCGAGCGGGATAATTTCCACCTTGCGGATCAACTGTTCGCGCATGTTCAGGCGTTTGATAAAATGCGTCGGTATCCCGATCTGCATCAACCCGTTCATGAAATACTCAGACAAACGGTTGTTCAGCGCACCCTTGCCATCAATCACCTCTTTTTTCTCGGCGTTAAAGGCGGTGGCGTCATCCTTGAAATACTGCACCAATGTGCCGGGCTCGGGCCCTTCATACAGGATTTTCGCTTTGCCTTCGTATATCATTTTGCGACGCGCCATGGGATCTCCGATCTGGCTGGACGCAAGAATATTGCGCCTCTTGCCCGCGCCTATACGACATGGCATGCAATCTCGCAATCCCGCATAGGGCATAGGGCTGCGATAAACTGCCCCAACCCCCTTGCGATACGCGCCAAGGGGGGGCATATCTGTAGAGAACATAACACCATCCGAGCGAGGACCAGATGACCACATTCAAAAAACGCGAACAGGCGTTTGAAAGTAAATATGCCCATGACGCTGAAATGCAGTTCAAGGCCAATGCACGTTGCCACAAGCTGTTGGGCCTTTGGGCTGCCAAAAAACTGGGTAAATCAGGCGATGAGGCCGCAGCCTATGCCAAAGAAGTGGTCATCTCTGATCTGGAAGAAGCCGGCCACGAGGATGTGGTGCGTAAGGTTGTGGGCGATCTGGGTGACTTGGCGTCCGAGGAAAAAATACGCAAGAAGATGCGCAAATATCGGGCTGATGCAAAAGCACAAGTTTTTGACGAAGCCTGATAGTCCTAATCTATACGGGTCATTCATAAGGTGAATAACGCGGGCGGACCAATATTGGTTTCGCCCGCTTTTTTGTGTCAAAATCTATCTGTTATGCTTTCCCAAGTCATAGGTTGGTATTGCCCTACGAGAAGGAGGTACCGGTGTGAAAAACCGCGCCATCCATGCCGCGTTCAAGATCATTATGACAAATATAGGTTTGCGCCCACGCTGCCCCCGTGGCATTGCACGGGCGACCCTTACAATTCTTTGAGAGACCTGACCATGACCGATGCCCTTTCCAATATGCTGGCGACACGCGACTGGATCCTTGCCGATGGTGCCACGGGAACCATTTTGTTCAACATGGGGCTGACGTCCGGCGATGCGCCTGAATTGTGGAATGTGACCGAGCCTGACAAAATTCGCGCGCTTTATCGCGGGTCAGTGAATGCTGGCAGTGATCTGTTTCTGACCAACAGCTTTGGGGGCAACGCGTCGCGCCTGAAACTGCATGGCGCTGAAAAACGCGCCCGCGAATTGTCACGCATATCGGCCGAACTGGGCCGCGAGATTGCCGATGCTGCGGGTCGCCCCGTGGTGGTTGCCGGATCGGTTGGCCCAACCGGCGAAATCATGGCCCCGCTGGGCGAGTTGACTCATGAATTGGCCGTCGAAATTTTCCATGAACAGGCCGAGGGTTTGAAAGAGGGCGGCGCGGATGTGCTGTGGTGCGAAACCATTTCAGCCCCCGAAGAATACGCCGCCGCCGCCGAAGCCTTTGCACTGGCCGACATGCCGTGGTGCGGCACGATGAGCTTTGACACTGCGGGACGCACCATGATGGGTGTGACATCGGCAGCAATGGTCAGCATGGTTGAAAAACTGAAGAATCCGCCGGTGGCATACGGCGCAAACTGCGGCGTTGGCGCATCCGACCTGCTGCGCACCATCCTTGGCTTTGCCGCGCAAGGCTCGGAAATTCCGATCATCGCCAAAGGCAATGCCGGCATCCCTAAATTCCACGACGGCCACATCCATTACGACGGCACCCCCGAACTGATGGGGCAATACGCCGTTCTTGCCCGTGATTGCGGTGCAAAAATCATCGGCGGCTGTTGCGGCACCACGCCCGAACATCTGGTGGCAATGCGCGCCGCCCTTGAGGGCCATACAAAAGGGCCACGCCCCTCGCTCGAGGCAATCACCGCAGCCCTTGGCGGATTCTCGTCCACCTCGGACGGCACCGATGACGCCACCCCCGCCCCGCGCAAAAATCGCCGCCGCAGCAGGGGTTAGCCGCCAATTTAGTCGGTACGAGATGCGCCAATGTCGCAACCGGCCAACACTGGCCTGCGACAAAAAGTCAATGTGATCGAAAGAAACGCCGCATATTTGCGCCAGTCAGGGAACAAAACCATGGCCGAAGAAGAAGATATCATCCTGTCCGAACTGTCCGACGACGAACTTGTGCTGCAAATGCACGACGATCTGTATGACGGCATGAAAGAAGAGATCGCGGAAAGCGTGAACAGCCTGCTGGAACGCAAGTGGGAACCCTACCGCGTTTTGACCGAAGCACTGGTTGCTGGTATGACAATCGTTGGCCATGATTTCCGCGATGGCATCCTGTTTGTGCCCGAAGTATTGCTGGCCGCCAACGCGATGAAGGGTGGCATGTTCATCCTGAAACCGCTGTTGGCCGAATCCGGCGCTCCGCGCATGGGTAAAATGGTGATCGGCACCGTTAAGGGTGACATCCACGACATCGGCAAGAACCTCGTTTCCATGATGATGGAGGGGGCCGGTTTTGAAGTCCATGATTTGGGCATCAACAACCCGGTCGAGGACTATCTGGAAGCGCTGGTGAGTGAAGATGCCGACATTCTGGGCATGTCCGCCCTGCTGACCACAACGATGCCCTATATGAAAGTTGTGATCGACACGATGATAGAAAAGGGCATTCGCGATGATTATATCGTGCTGGTCGGAGGCGCGCCATTGAACGAGGAGTTCGGCAAGGCGATTGGCGCCGACGCCTATTGTCGCGATGCGGCGGTGGCTGTTGAAACCGCCAAAGAATATATGGCACGTAAACACAACCAGATGGCAGGCTGATCTGCCCAAAAGGCAACAGCATGAAACCGGACGATCAGGAATTAACTGAAAATGGCCTTGCTCCGATGGGGGGCAAAGGGAGTATTTTATTGCTCGCCTGTGGGGCGCTGGCGCACGAAATTTTGACCCTGATCAAACTGAACAACTGGTCACACATGACCCTGACCTGCCTGCCCGCCAACCTGCATATTTACCCCGACCGTATCCCTGCCGCAGTCGAGGAGGCCGTACTAAAACATCGCAACGATTATGACGATATATTCGTGGTTTATGCCGATTGCGGCACCGGCGGGCTATTATTGGATATGTGCAATAAACTGGGGGTAAAAATGATTGAGGGGCCGCATTGTTATTCGTTTTTTGAAGGAAACGAGGCGTTTGCGGCATCCTCGGAGGATGAAATAACCGCCTTTTATCTGACCGATTTTCTGGTCCGCCAGTTCGATGCCTTCGTCTGGAAACCGCTGGGTTTGGACCGCCACCCCGACCTGCGCGATATGTATTTCGGCAATTACGAAAAACTGGTGTATCAGGCGCAGACCAATGTGCCGGAACTGGACGTTAAGGCCCGCGATTGCGCCACACGTCTGGGTCTAAAATACGAGCGCCGCTTTACCGGCTATGGTGATCTGGAAACGACGCTGTCAGAAGTTTCCAAACCCTAAGCCGCCGTCTCGCCCGCGATTTTACGAATCCGTTCCACCATGGCCCGCAATCCGTTTGAACGCTGCGCCGACAGATGGTCATTCAATTGCAACCGCGCCAATTCGCCGCCCGCGTCCACCTTCAACACCTCGGCCACCGTCAGCCCGTTAAACATCGCCACCAGCACCGCGACCAGACCGCGCACGATCATCGCGTCGCTGTCACCGCGAAACCGGAAAATCGCAGCCGCCCCCTCGCCCTCAAGATGCGGCACCAGCCACACCTGCGACGCGCACCCCTCAACTTTGGTTGTTGGC
>JAFLKA010000526.1 GCA_022712735.1 Marinosulfonomonas sp.
AACGGCCGTGCAAACATCGCCAAAAATGAAGTGGCAATCACGGTCCCGCCACTCCAGATGCCCCGTGGTGATTTCAGGGTTCACCACCAGAATGGCCCGCGCGGAACCACTACGAACCATATCCGCTGCCGCCTGAATACCAAAGGTCGCGCTGGAGCAGGCCACATTCATATCAAAGCCAAAGCCCTGCACACCTAGCAAATCCTGCACCTCGATCGCAATCGCCGGATAAGCCCGCTCCATGTTGGACGCCGCCACAATCACCGCATCCACGTCATCGGCAGTTTTCCCCGCTGATTTCAACGCCTTAGCACAAGCGTCCACCGCCATTTCAGCCATGATCCCCGGCTCGTTATCATCACGCTGGCGAAACAAAGGGTGCATTACTTTCGGGTCCAAAATCCCCGATTTTTCCATCGCATACCGCTGGTGAATGCCACTTGCCGCCACAATAAAGTCAACACTGGAATGGGCTTTTGCCTCAACCTCACCCGCCGCAATCGCATCCTTGTTTTCTTCATTGAACAGATCAACATAGGCATTGAACGCCTCAACCAGTTCCTCGTTGGTGATAACCTCGGAAGGGGTAAAAATCCCGCTGCCCGAAATGACTGGCTGATACATATGCTTACTCCTTTGGCCTATGCAAATAAGGCGCTTTGCATCGTCCAAGGTCAAGCCCAAACCCTAAAACGGGCACTTGGCCTTATAGGTTTCACCCTTGCCGCCATCGGGGTGCCGGATGCGCAAACTCTCGGCATGCAGCATCAATCGCGGCGCACCCCGCGCCTCGCCCGTGGCATAGAACGGATCGCCCAGAATGGGATGCCCGATCTCGCGCATATGCACCCGCAACTGATGGCTGCGCCCCGTCTGCGGAAACAACCGCACCCGCGTTGCGCCCTCCTCGTATTTCACCACCCGCCAGTCGGTCACCGCCTGCTTGCCGTTCTCGTGATCCACATGCTGTAACGGCCGGTTCGGCCAGTCCACAATCAACGGCAAATCCACCGTGCCTTGCCGCTCCTCCAGCCTCCCGAACACCCGCGCCACATAGACCTTCTTCACTTGCCGGTTTTCAAACTGAAGCCCCAAATGACGCTGCGCATGGCGGGTCATCGCAAACACCATCACGCCGGATGTATCGCGGTCCAGCCGATGCACCAACAACGCATCCGCAAACACCGCCTGAATGCGCGCAATCAGACAATCCGCCAGATGCTCACCCTTGCCCGGCACCGACAATAACCCTGGCGGTTTATCCACCAGCAACAACTGATGGTCATGGTGCAAAATCACCAACGGGTCTTGCGGCGGGGAATATGTATCACTGTGCATGCAGGCTGTTTCGCACAGCTCACATCATTGTTCCACGGGTTTATCACCCGTTTTCACCTGAAACGCTCCCCAGAGCGTTTCCAAGACGGTTCAAACTCCCCCGCGCGGAGCGCATTAAACCTTCACGCGCTCCGCTTTAGGATCATACATCGGCCGCAAAGACACCTCGGCTTCCACCCGAACCCCGGCCACATCCACCTCATAGGAGGACGCCAAAACATCTGCCGCAGACTCGCCCGAACAAGGCACATATCCCAGACCCACAGCCGCCCCCAGCGTGTGCCCATAAGCCCCCGACGACAGATAGCCAACGATCTCGCCATCGCGCAGCACCGGCTCATTGTGATAGAGCAACGGCTCAGCATCCACCAATAAGAATTGCAGCAAACGGGCGTTTAGCCCGTTTTCCTTTTTCTTCAAGACCGCATCGCGTCCGATAAACGCAGGCTTGTCGGTTTTCACCGCAAACCCCAGCCCCGCCTCCAGCACATGATCATCACATGAAATATCATGGCCGAAATGCCGGAACCCCTTCTCGATCCGGCAGCTATCCATCATATGCATCCCGCACAGTTTCAGGCCCATGTCGGCCCCCGCCTGATGCAGCACCTCGAACACATGCGCGGCCTGATCCGCAGACACATAAACCTCCCAGCCCAGCTCGCCGACATAAGACACCCGATGCACCCGTGCCAGCCCCATGCCGATCTCGATTTCCTGCATGGTGCCAAACGGATTGACCGCATTGGAAAAATCATTGGGCGACACTTTTTGCATCAGGCTTCGTGCGTTCGGACCCATCACCGCCAGCACCCCCTCGCCTGCCGTCACATCGGTAATCACCGCGTTAAAATCCCCCAGATGTCGGCGCAACCATGCCTGATCGGCAGGCCGTGTTCCCGACGGCGTCACCACCAGATAGGCGAGTTCCGACAGCCGCGTCACCGTCACATCCGCCTCGATCCCGCCCTTTACGTTCAAAAACTGCGTGTAGACAATCTTGCCCACAGGCACCGACATATTCGCACCACAAACATAGTTCAAAAACGCTTCCGCCTCGCGGCCCTCGACGCGGATTTTACCGAACGATGACATGTCATACATGCCGACATTCTCGCGCACCGCGCGGTGCTCGGCAGCTGCATTTTTAAACCAGTTCTGCCGCTTCCAAGTATAGCGATATTCCCGTTCCTGTCCTTCATTGGCAAACCAGTTGGCCCGCTCCCAACCAGCGCTTTCGCCCATTACAGCACCCTGTTCCAACAGATGCGCATGGAACGGCGAGCGTCGAATGCCACGCGCTGTGGCCTTTTGACGGAACGGGAAATGGTCCGCGTATAGCAGCCCCAGTGTCTCCTTTGAACGCTCGAACAAATAGGTCTTGTTGCCCTGAAACGGCTGCATCCGCGAAATGTCGACATCGCCCAGATCAAACGGTTTTTCCCCGTCGTTCATCCACTGCGCCAGCGCCATACCGGCCCCGCCCGCTGACTGAATGCCGGTCGAGTTGAACCCCGCCGCAACATAATAATTATCCAGCTCCGGCGCTTGGCCCAGATGGTAGGCATCATCGGGAGTAAAACTTTCCGGCCCGTTGAAAAACGTGTGGATGCCCGCCTCGGCCAGCAGTGGCATCCGGTTGATCGCCCGCTCCAGAATTGGCTCGAAGTGGTCAAAATCTGCTGGCAATTGATCAAACTCGAAATCTTTCGGGATGCCATCCATACCCCAAGGCTTGGAGTTCGGCTCGAACGCGCCCAGCAGGAATTTGCCCGCATCCTCTTTGTAATAGGCGCATTCATCGGGCACCCGCAGCACCGGCAATTGCTCCAACCCCTTAATCGGTTCGGTCACAATATAGAAATGTTCGCAGGCATGCAGTGGCACGTTCACCCCTGCCATACGCCCCACTTCATGGGCCCACATTCCGGCGCAGTTGACCACGTAATCGGCGTCAATATGGCCGCTGTCCTCGTCGGTTTCCCAGTCAACACCAGTCACACGACCATCCGCCTGATTGATCGCGGCAACCCGCACATGTTCAAACACCTGCGCCCCGTTCATCCGCGCACCTTTGGCCATTGCCAGCGTAATGTTGGCCGGATCACCCTGCCCGTCACCCGGCAGATAGACCCCTGCCACCACATCCTCAACATTCAGATGCTCATACCGCGCCTTGACCTCTTGCGCCGTGATCTCTTCCACCTCGACCCCGAACGCCCGCGCCATTGCCGCGCCGCGAAACAGCTCTTCGCGCCGATCCTCGGTCAGCGCAACAGTGATTGATCCGCAGGTCCGTAACCCCGTGGCAATGCCGGTTTCATCCTCCAGCGTCAGGTACAATTCCTTGGTGTACTTCGCCAACTTTGTCATGGTCGATGAGGACCGCAATTGCCCGATCAGCCCCGCCGCGTGCCACGTGGTGCCGCTAGTCAGTTGTTTACGCTCCAGCAACACAACATCTTTCCAGCCCAGTTTGGCCAGATGATATGCAACGGCGCAGCCAACGACCCCACCGCCAATGATAACTGCACGCGCTTTTGAAGGAATAGTCATGTCGTTTCTTTCTTTGTAAATGGCCACATCATATGGCCCCTTCAGATCGGGATTTAATCACAGCCAGAACACTGTTCTGGAAATCGTTCAGGAACAGGTGACCCCACCAATTCAGGTAAGGGTTAAACGGCGAGCGCACCGTGTAATGGGTTTGCAGCCGGACCAGCGTGCGCCCATCTTCGGTGGCACTTAACTGGTAGAACCCGTTTGCCACCCGCAGCATCTCGCTATTCGGGGAAACGTGCGGATCAAAACTGGCGAGGCTGTCGGGATCGTTGAACGAGAAATCCCACGCCAGCCGAACGTTTTGAACCCGCTCGGTGATGATCTCCTGAAACCGCACCCCCTTGGTCCATTTCAACTGCCGTTGGTTTCCCTCAACCTCGGCACTGACCGGTTGTGGTGCGCCCAGCAGCATGTGCGACAAGGTCCTGATGCGCTCGTGGTCCTGAATGGGCGGGATCACCACCGTGTGGCCCCAGACTACATCCGCTGGCACATCAATGATGATTGATGAGGTCACCACACTGGCGCTTTGCGGATAGGTCACAAAGCGTTCCGCAGGCAGGGCCAGCAGTGGCAACAGGAACAGTGCGGCGTTCATTGTTCCCTTGTGTTGCCCCAGATACGAGCGGGCTAGCACCACGCCGACCATCTCGAGCGGAATGATGATCGGCAAGGACATCACGATGCAGATCAGCGTTTCAACCTCGATCAATAACAGGATCGCCAGCATCAAAGCCGTCAGCCCCAGCGCATATAGCAATATCCGCCAGTGGTTTTTAACCCGCTCCGGATCGAAAACCGTTTGTGCCATCGCGCCTAGGCACAGCGGCGTCAGGACCAGCGACACAAAGAACCCTTGGTTAAAATATTCCGCCTGAAAGAAAAACCCCAGCACATAGAGGATCAGACCATAGCCAAGAAAGCCGATGATCTGGATCGTGCGTGGAGGTCTTTCGCGTAGGGGCGTCATGTGTTTAGCCTCATATAATTTGATGTCCCGCCCCCTTTAGGGCGCGGGCAAGTTCGGTTATGTGGGCCGGCCCCACTTCGCAACAACCACCGACAATGCTGGCTCCTTGTTCAATCCAGCCCAGCGCGTATTTGGCATAGGCCTCGGGGCCCAGATCACGCCGTGCGTTTAGCGCGTCAACGGTTGGTTTGTCGGCCAGAAAATCTTTGGTGATTTGTTCAAACCCGTTGGCATAGGCCCCGTATGGCAGCCCACATTGCGACAGGGCCTTTAGCGCCGCTGTCATCACCTCGGGGGCCGAGCAATTCGCCAGCACCGCCGCCGCCCCGTCCACCGCTATGGCGCATACGTCTGCAACCGCCTCGCCCGAACGCAGTTTGGTGCCGTCCTCGTCATCCACGGTCACCGACAACCAGACCGGTTTGCCCGCCACCTTTGCCCCTTCCAGCACGGCGCGTGCATGGGGGAGTGACGCGACGGTTTCGCAAATGATAAAGTCCACCGAGGGGGCCAGAAGACGTGCGATCTCGGCGTATCGCGCCACGGCCTCGTCATGGGGCGGGTGCAGTTCGGGGCGATAGGACGCTGCAAGTGGTCCGATTGATCCGGCAATCCTGACGCCTGACCGCCCTTTGGTTGCGGCCCGTGCCTCGGCCAAGGCGCAGCGGTGCAGCTCTTCAAACCGCCCTTCCAACCCTGTGCCAATGAGCCTGTCACGGTGGATCGCATAGGTGTTGGTTGTGGCCACAGTGGCACCCGCATCGAAATAATCCTGATGGATTTCCTGGACCATACCGGGATGGTCCAGCATCACTTGCGTTGCCCACAGTGGTGTCGGGTCTTCCGGTGCGCGATGTGTTAGTTCCTGTCCCATACCGCCGTCCAAAAGGGTGATTTTTCTCATGCCCGTATCCTCTCGTTTTTCGCATCCCACAGCGGTGCATCTGCCTGCACCACGGCGCGGCGCCGCTCGCCATAAATCTCGACCTCAAGTTCGGTGCCTGCCACCGCCAGATCGACCCGCAACATGCCCAGCGCAATCGACGCATTCACGCGGTAGCCCCAGCCGCCCGATGTGGTTTCACCCACCACCTGCCCGTCATGCCAAAGCGTTGACATATAAGGCGCGTCCGCGTCGCCAGCATCCACAATCAGGGTGACAAAACGTTTCGCGACCCCCGCCTGTTTCTCGGCCAACAGCGCCGCCTTGCCGGTGAAATCAGCAGGCTTGTCCAGCTTCACAAACCGCTCCAGCCCGCCTTCAAGCAGCGAGTAATCGGTGGATAAATCACCCTTCCACGCGCGGTACCCTTTCTCCAGCCGCAGCCGGTCCAGCGCATACATGCCAAAGGGTTTGGCCCCTGCATCCGTCACCGCATCCCAGACCGCAGGCGCGTCGGCAACATCGCAATGCACCTCCCAACCCAACTCACCTGCAAAGGACACCCGCAGCAGGTAACACAGCTTGCCCGCAACGCTTGCCTCTTGGTAAGTCAACCAGCCCTTGGCCAAATCAGCGTCCGAAATACCCGCTAGAACATCCCGCGCGTCCGGGCCGGTGACCAGCAGGCATTCTTTTTGATCCGACAGGTCCGTCACCGTAATTCCGTCCGGTGCTTGACGCGATAACAGCTCGCCATCATGCCACTGGGCCGTGGCCGCCGTGATCAGCCAGACTTCATCCTCCGAACGTGGCACCACCGACATTTCCGTCACGATCCGCCCGCGACTGTCGGCGAAATAAGCAAGCCCCACACGGCCCACCGATGGCAGCCGCGACGCCGTCAACCCATCCAGCCAGTCCCGCGCACCCGCACCTGTCACATTCAACCGTGTGAACCCCGAAATCGCCAACACCCCGCAAGCGTCGCGCACGGCTTCGCATTCTTCGCGGATGCGCTGCTCCCATGGTCCATCACGCAACCACGTCTGGGTGGCAGCATGCGAGGTATCATCGCCATCCAGCGCAAACCAGTTCGCCCGCTCCCAGCCATTATATGCCCCCATCACAGCGCCCGCATCCTTTAGACGGGAATGGATTGATGGCAGGCGCTGATCCCGCGCCGCCTCCCATTCATGATGCGGGAAGTGCATGGCATATTCGTTGCCGTAAACCTCGACCCCTTTGGCGACGCAATAATCATCATCCGCAAAACCGGTAAACCGGCGCGGGTCGCACGACCACATGTCCCATTCGGTCTCGCC
>JAFLKA010000321.1 GCA_022712735.1 Marinosulfonomonas sp.
TGGTCAGGCTCCATTCCTCGGCACCCATACGGGTTGTGCGGCAGTTGTTGATCTCCATATCAATGGAACGAACCGCATTGGCATCCTCGCGCCATTTTGGATATGTCGCCTTAACGCCAGCCATGCTTTCTGCAACATCGCCGTGACAGGACGCACAGGATTTACCCTCGGTGCCCTCCACTTTGTTCCAGGCATCCATGGCAATATCGACAAAGATCATGCCAGGATTGTCAAAGTCGTCCATTTGCGCTTCCTGGGTTTCATCCTTGCGGAAAATCCAGCCGGAAAAAATCTCGCTCACGGCCCCCTCCAGATGTGCAGGTGCAGGCGCACGGGTCACAATTCTTGTTTCCCCGTTGATCACCAGCTCTTTGTCCAGATCGGTGCCAGCAAACGCCGAACCGGTTCCAAGGGTCATGGTTGCCACAAGGGCTGCCATACCAAGGCTGCTTTTTAGCGAATAGTTTTTCATTATTATGTCTCCTCCCTAACGTGGATAAATTCGCTTAGGCCATTGCGACGGGTTTGACGGCTTCATAGACATCGCCATCATCGTCATACCAAGTGAACTTAAACTCGCCCGCTTCCGGAACTGTTGCTTCGAATTCAAAGAACGGATTGGTCGAAATCGCCGGCTCCATTGTCACGTCGATCACGCTTTGGCCATTAAACTCGCAGGTAAAGCGGTTAATGATCGAACGCGGGATGAGCTCGCCGGCTTTGTCTTTACGACGGCCTGATTCCATCTTGTGGCTGATCAGGGTCTTGATTGTGATGCTCGAGCCAGCAGCAGCGGACTTGGGCACTTTAACACGGGGTTTTACACCAGATGCCATGTTGTTATCTCCTTAAATTAGCCGCCGCAGCCGCCGATTGTAACTTTGATCGCGTTCGATGTTTTCACAAAGCTGCCATCAGCCATTTTCGCCACAGCAACGATGTCTTGCGATCCAGCCAGACGGATGCGCATGGCAACCGATTGCGCCGCTGCAAGCGGACCAAAGTTAGCTGTTGCAACAGCTGGGTCAGGGTTACCTGCCGCCAGCAAAACGATCGAAACCGCACCAGGTGCGTCTACAGAAATCGGCACAGTGTTACCGTTTTCCGCAATTTCGGGGCTTGTCAGCGTGATACCGCCTTCACCAACGTCGGCACCACCAGTAAAGGCCATGATGGCCTCGTCAGCAGCGGCGAACGCCTGAAATGGCAGGATCGTCGCGGCGAACGCACCAGCACCGATGGCCAGAGCATTACGTCTCGTCAATTCCATGTGAGTTCTCCTCGTTTTCATTATTTGAGTGTCAGCAGATATGCGAGCACATCTTCAACTTCTTGTGCAGCAAGCAGCGGGCCGAATGTCTCATCTGCCTCTTTGCCCGTGTAGCGTTTGCCAGGCCGAATATATCCATCAACGCGATAGAACGATGGCATGAACGAGTCCTCGAATGTGACATCGGCGTTCACCAGAATACCGCGGATTTGCGCCTCGGTATAACGGTCCGCAACACCTGCCAGATTTGGACCAATGGTGCCCTGAAATCCAACATCAGGCATTTCATCGTTTGTATGGCATGCGATACAGTTGCCGTGTTTTTTGCTGGATACGACCATTCGGCCATTCACAGGATCACCGGCAACACCAGTAATCGACGCAGCAACTGCGCCCTCATCAAACACGACATCACCTGGCGCAACTTCGGCTGCAGACAATGCAGTCGTTGCTGCGAACAAGGCCGCCATGCCTAAAATAGCTGGCTTCATTATAATTCCTCCCATTAGATTCTGTCCTCCGAGCTTCTAAGGCTAGACAGTTTGTCGCACCCACGCAACAATAAATATGTATTTGTGAATGTATCTTTGCGAAAATTACCCGCAACACCCAATAAACGCAGGGTATATTACAACCTAAGAAAGATGCGGCTGCCCCATGATTACTGGATCACGCCCTCTTCTTTCAACATCCGCGCATGGTATTTCTGGAACGGCTCGTCGCCATCATACCCCTTTTGCACGATCCATTCCATCAGGTGGCGGGTGGTGTATGTGCCAAAGGCGCCGGGCATTGTGGCAGCGGCGAATTCGGTGCCCATAACCTGCCCCGCCTCGCCATCACGCATGAACATCATGGTGGGGGTAAAGATAACCCCCCAGCGCCCCGCCATATCGCGTTCCGACATCACTGTGCCATCCAGATCGGTAACCTCGACGTCGCCAAACAGGTTCATCTGCACCACATAGAATTTCTCGCGGATCAACGCGTCGATTGCCGGATCGGGGAAAATCTCGTTGTGCATCTTGTTGCAATAGATGCAGCCGCGCTGCTCCCAGATGATCAGCAGGCGCTTGCCCTGCGCTTCGGCCTCGGCCAGATCCTCGCGCATATCCAGAAAGGTATCTTCCAGCCACGTGGGCTTGTGCAACCCGTCGTCACCCATTTCAACGGCACCCGCAGGCACGGCAATTGCCATCAGGGCAGCAAAGACAAATCCAACAAAACGCATAGGGTATCCTTTTTCGGTTAGCCGATGCTCTGGAACCACGGGAACATCTCGATCATGAAATTGGCGATCACATTCAGGGTATTGGTCACCATCAAAATAGCAAACAGGATCAACATCGCCCCCATCACTTTTTCGACATAGGCCAGATATTTACGGTTGCGCGACATCCAGCGCAGGAACGGTTTGGCGAAAAACGATGCCAAAACAAACGGCGATGTCATGGCCAATCCGAAGGTCATCAACAGCAGGCCGCCCTCCATCACCGTTTCCTTCATCGAGGCAATAAACAGGATGCTGGCCAGCATCGGCCCAACGCAGGCCGACCAGCCAAATCCAAACGCAAGGCCCATCACATAGGCCCCGATGATCGTCGACGGGTCGCCTTTGCTTTCAAATTTAGCCTCCCGATACAGGAACGGAACACGCAAAACCCCCAGAAAATGCAGGCCGAATACGAAAATGATTGCCGCCGCCGCGTATGTCAGTTCGGTTTTCCAGATTCGCACCGATTGTCCGGCGGCAGTCGCCCCCATGCCCAAAAGAATGAATATCGTGGTCACGCCCAGCGCGAAAAACAGTGCCGAAATCACCAGACGGCGGGCAGCACCCGGCGCAATGCTGTCATCATTTTGCAGCTCGGACATCGAAATTCCGGCCATATAACTAAAGTAAAACGGCACCATCGGCAGCACACAAGGCGAAAAAAACGCGATAAATCCTTGCAGCAGTGCCCCGCCAAACGTTGCGTCAAACATATTGTCTCCGTCCTTGTCCCTTTGGTCAAAACATATTTCTATGTATCTATGTTTACGCAAGGACACAGTTGATGAGGCGTCTCACACAGATCATTTTCACAGGATTACTTGG
>JAFLKA010000248.1 GCA_022712735.1 Marinosulfonomonas sp.
GCGGCTGTTCAGTCCAAACTGCTGGGCGCTGACACTGTGACGATGGTCTACCGGCGCGGCAAGGGGCGCATGGCGGCCTCTGTTTATGAACAAGAGTTGGCGACGTCCAAGGGCGTGCGGATTATTTACAATGCGCAACCGGTGGCGATGCATGGTGATGGTGCTGTGGCCGAGGCCGAGTTTGAATACACAAGCGAGGCAGGCGGTGTGCTAAAAGGCACTGGCGAGATGGTTAGCATTGCGGCAGATCAGGTGTTTCTGGCCATTGGTCAAACGCTAGAGGGCGTACCCGACGGGGTGGCTGTGGATCGTGGTAAAATCACCGTCGATGATGTTGGCCGCACCTCGATGTCAGGTGTCTGGGCCGGTGGCGATTGCGCCAGCGGCGGTGACGATCTAACCGTGACAGCGGTGGCCGAGGGCCGCGACGCTGCAATTGATATTCACGCCACGTTGATGGCATAGGGGGATTGCAAAATGGCTGATCTAACCTCGAACTTTATTGGAATTAAATCTCCGAACCCATTCTGGCTGGCCTCGGCTCCGCCAACGGATAAGGAATACAACGTGCGCCGCGCATTCGAGGCCGGATGGGGCGGTGTGGTCTGGAAAACGCTGGGCGAAGAAGGCCCGCCGGTGGTCAATGTGAACGGGCCACGCTACGGCGCTATTTACGGCGCGGACCGTCGTTTGCTGGGGCTAAACAACATCGAGCTGATCACCGACCGGCCATTGCAGCAGAACCTTGAGGAAATCACTCGGGTGAAAAAGGACTATCCTGACCGCGCAATTATCGTGTCGTTGATGGTGCCTTGCGAGGAGCAATCCTGGAAAGATATTTTGCTGGCCATCAAGGATACTGGCGCTGATGGCATTGAGCTGAACTTTGGCTGCCCGCACGGTATGGCCGAACGTGGCATGGGCGGTGCTGTCGGACAGGTGCCGGAATATATTGAAATGGTGACGCGCTGGTGCAAGGAAAACACCAAGATGCCGGTCATCGTAAAGCTGACACCAAACATCACCGATATCCGCAAACCTGCCGAAGCCGCAATGCGCGGCGGGGCGGATGCGGTATCCTTGATCAACACGATTAATTCGATCACATCCGTTGATCTGGACGCGATGTCGCCCGAGCCGATGATTGATGGCAAGGGCACGCATGGCGGCTATTGCGGCCCTGCGGTGAAACCGATTGCGTTGAATATGGTGGCTGAAATTGCCCGCAACCCCGAAACGGCCAAGCTGCCAATTTCGGGCATTGGGGGCGTGACCACTTGGCGTGATGCGGCGGAATTTATGGCGCTGGGTTGTGGCAATGTGCAGGTTTGCACGGCTGTGATGACTTACGGATTCAAGATCGTTGAGGAGATGATCACGGGCCTTAGCCAATGGATGGACGAAAAAGGTTATACCTCGATTGATGATTTTGTTGGCATGGCGGTGCCCAACGTGACCGATTGGCAATATCTGAACCTGAATTTCATCACCAAAGCGGTGATCAATCAGGATGATTGCATCAAATGCGGCCGCTGTTATGCCGCCTGCGAAGACACCAGCCACCAAGCGATTGAAATGTCGGATGATCGCGTGTTTAGCGTGAAAGATGACGAATGCGTCGCCTGTAACCTTTGCGTTAATGTTTGCCCTGTCGAGGGGTGTATTACCATGAAACAGGTACCCGCAGGTGAGATTGATTTGCGCACAGGTGAAGCGGTGCCGTCAGAATACGGCAATTGGACAACGCATCCGAATAACCCGGGCAATTCTTGCGCCTCTGGCTAAACTGCAATGTCAACTTTGTGGCTTTCCGGAACGGGCGCTTGGGCATACTGCTCCGGCGCCTTTCCCTTGTCTGGCTCGGTTTCATCTTTGGCAGGCAGGTTTGGGCCCGCGCGAAATTTTTCACGCTCGGCTTCCAGCAGGTTTGCCTCGAATGCAGGGGTGGGGCCGGTAGGCCTGTCTGGATCCGGAAATGACACACGGATTGCGCTGTGTTGGTTGCCGGAGTGTCCACCAGCGTTTTGACCGGTTTCGTTGCGCGGTTTTGCCGATTGTGCAACGGGAGCGACTGTTTTCACAGGTGAAGGCGCGGGTTGCGCAGTAAAGGCCTGTTCAGGTGGCGGGGCCACAGGCAAAGCCCCGGGAAATATAAGCATATCCATGCTCCTGATCGGGGCCCCCACCGACGATGTATTCTTTCGCAATATAAATGAAGGGCGGGTTAATATCCCCAGACAAATAGCCCTGTTTTGTGTTAAATTTTAATGGCTCTACACCGTCAATAATTTGCTAAACAGCGTTTCCAGATAATGTTCGGCAGCCGGAAAAGGGTCATCCCCCTCATCCCCCAGAACTGCCCGCACCTGCACGTCAAAATCGGCGTAATACTGGGTCAGGGACCAGATCGAGAACAGTAAATGATACGGGTTTGATCGGGCGATCTCTCCGGTGTCCATCCATCCAGAAAGCACCGCGGCCTTCTTGTCAGTCAGCTCTTTCAACTCGCCCTTGATCGCGTCCATCATGCGCGGCGCGCCCTGCAATATCTCGTTGGCAAACAGACGGCTTTCGCGGGGCATAACGCGGCTCATCTCCAGCTTGCGACGCATATAGGCAAGGATTTCTGCCTTTGGATTCCCCGCCGGATCCAGATCGCGCAGCGGGTCTAGCCATGTGTCCATCAAGCAGGATAACAGCTCCACATGGATCGCTTCTTTGGACGGGAAATAATACAACAAATTGGGTTTGGACAGCCCCGCCGCCTTGGCAATCTGGTCCAGAGTTGATCCCCTAAACCCGAACTGCGAAAACACATCCAGCGCGGCATCCAGAATTGCAATCCGATTCTTTTTCTGTATGCGTGTGCGCGCTTGTGTCTCTGCCATTCCCTATCCTTTTGGGTGAAATACCATCCGCCTGAACCCGTAGTTTAGCTTGCGCGGGGCAAACTGCCACCTAAATTGCTGAACCGCGGGATTTTTCTTCGTTTTAGGTGCAAATGGGGGCTAAACTAGCAGACGAATTCCTTGACTGAAATTGCGGCTCTGCTAGCCTGTTCCTGACCAATTGGTCAAACAATCAGCGTTGCCGCCGCCACCCATAAGGAAGCTGCCATGGCTTATGATACTCCGAAGGTTCC
>JAFLKA010000040.1 GCA_022712735.1 Marinosulfonomonas sp.
GCCATAGTCCCGATCAACGATATGCTGGGTCAGGCGTTTCCAGCGGTGTTCGCGCATGGCGGCCAGATTGGGCAGGGTTAGCCCTGCGGCCTGCCATTCGCCAAACGCCAGCTGGGTCGGGCCAATTTCGATGCGATCCGCATCGTTCGGAGTGCCATCGCCCAGCCGGTCCCCACGGGTCGGGTCGATTTTGCGCGTGTCGCGGTAATGGGGTTCCATGTTGTGCCTCCGTTGTTTGCCCGTCAGTGTGGGCGCGATCTGCGAATTGTGTATGTATGAATACGACGCGTTTGCGTCGGATTCGAGGGATTAAACCCCGCGTGCACGTTGCATCCTGTGAGGGATACCACCGGATAAAGAGGCCTGATATGACCCAGAGTTTTACGGATTTCATGGTTAATACCGATTATGCCGACATCCCCGAGGATGTGCGCAAGGTGATGCGCCGCAGTCTGATGGATACGATCGGGGTGGCGGTTATTGGTTCGACCACCGAAATATCGGGGATCGTGCGCCGCTATGCCGATGAGTTCTGGAATGCGCCGGATAGCAAGCCACGGGCGCGGATAATCATGGACGGACGGCGGGTATCACCTGCGGGTGCTGCCTTTGCGGGCGCATTTATGATCGATTCCATTGATGCGCATGACGGGTTTTCACCGGCCAAGGGCCATGCGGGTTCGGCCGTGTTTCCAGCGCTGCTGGCGGTGATGGAGGAACGGCGCGGGGCAGGGCAGGCAATGAGTGCGCAGGACTTCATGCTGGCAATGGTGCTGGCCTACGAGGTTGGTTATCGTTCGGGCCTTGCGATGCACGGCACGGTTCCGGATTACCACACATCGGGGGCATGGAACGCGGTTGGTGTGGCGTCGGCCACCGCCAGAATGATCGGGCTGGATGGCGAAGGCATTCGCCACGCTGCAGGCATCGCCGAATACCACGGCCCGCGCAGCCAGATGATGCGCTGCATTGATTTTCCGACCATGCTGCGTGATGGCGTTGGCTGGGGCGCACCCACCGGCGTTGCCGCGGCCTATATGGCGCAGATGGGGTTCACAGGTGCGCCTGCTATTACCGCCGAGAGCGACGAGGTGAAACCGTGGTGGGATGATCTGGGCAGCCGCTGGGAGGTGATGGAGACCCATTACAAACGCTATCCGGTTTGCCGCTGGGCGCATCCGGCGCTGGACGCGATCGAGGAGTTGATGCAGGTGCACGGTCTGGTTCACACCGATATTGCGCGGATGCGAATACAGACGTTTCATAATGCGACACGATTGGCCGGTGCGGCCCCGAAAAACATGGATGAATTGACCTATTCGATCATTTACCCCGCTGCGATGATGGCGGTGCGCGGTAAAATCGGGCGGGATGAATTGCTGGACGATGTGTTGCATGATCCGGCAATTCAACGGTTGGCGCAGGCCACGGAACTGATGGAAACAGCGCATTACACCGAAATATCCACCCGCAAACGCTGGGCTGATGTGACGCTTTATCTAAAGGACGGGCGCGAGGTGCAATCCGAGCCCAAAACGCCCAAGGGCGATGCGGATGATCCGCTGTCGGATGCCGAACTGGAGACCAAGTTTGACCTGTTGACAGACGGGTTGATCACGCCGCAACGCGGTCAGGAGATCAAGGACGCAAGTCGGGAGTTTGATGCGTTGAATGCGGCGGATTTTGCTGATCTTCTGGATAATATATACGGGGCGGTTGGTGGCTAATACTGACCTGGAAACTTGCCAACACGGATGCGATTGTGTTTTCAACCCATACCTATCAGATTAGGCGCGAAAGCCTGACTGCGGATCAGGTAGCCACATTGGCCGACACATCCATTGCCACCGCCTGAAGGGATTTCCATGAGCGACGTTGCGGCCCAATACGAGGCATACCCATACCCTGAACGTGATCCGGCAGATGAGGCAAAGCGGTTGATCACCGGATCGCCTTCGCATCCGTTGGAAATTGATCACCATGTGTTTGGCGGCAAACGGGATTGGCGCAAACCCTTGCGGGTGCTGGTCGCGGGGGGCGGCACGGGGGACGCGCTGATCCAGTTGGCGCAGGTTTTGACCACGGCCAACCGCCCTTATGAAATCACCTATGTCGATATGTCCCGCGCCTCGCGCAAAATTGCCGAGGATCGCGCTGCGGTGCGCGGGTTGCAGAATATCACCTTCATAACCGGCAGCCTGCTGGAGGCTCCCGATATGGGGGTGTTCGATTATATCGACTGTTGCGGTGTGTTGCACCATTTGCCGGAGCCACAAGCGGGGTTTGATGCTTTGGCGCAGGCTTTGGCCCCAGAGGGCGGGCTTGGGTTCATGGTCTATGCCCCATACGGGCGCAGCGGAGTTTATCCCTTGCAGGAGGCGTTCGGAGCGTTGTTTGAAGGTCTGGCGCCTAAGGAGCGTCTGAAACGGGCCAAGGCTGTGTTTGCCAAACTGCCCAAATCGCATCCGTTTCTGCGCAACCAGCATGTGCTGGATCACCAGCAAGGGGATGCCGGGTTTTATGATTTGCTGTTGCACAGTCAGGACCGCCCGTTTGATGTGAGGACGTTGTTGGAGACTTTGGATGTTGCTGGGCTGCGCCTGTCGTCATTCACCCAACCCGCGATGTATGATCCAGCGGATTTGCTGGGCGAGGGGGTGAACGCGCCTGATGATCCGGCACAGTCCATGGCGGTGGCTGAAAAACTGCGCGGGACGATCAAAACCCATGTTGGATATGCGGTGTTGAAAGGTGCGAAAACCGCAACAGTCGCTGGAACCGACCCCGCATTGATCCCGCACCTAAAGGCAGGTGCGCCGCAAGCGGTGGCCCGCGAGGTGGCCAGCAAAGGGCGGCTGCGGCTGACGGTCGGGGCCGAAAAGCTGGTGTTGGAGCTGCCCAAATTTTCGGCCCCGTTGATTGCGCTGATTGACGGGCGCAGATCGCTGGGTGAAATCGCGCGCGGGGGGCGGATGGATGCGTTTGCGTTTAACGCGGCATGGGGGGCGGTGCATCGGGCGCTGACGGGGCAGGGGTTGTTGCTCTATTCGCGGCTGCTGGCCTGACGGCTGACGTGATTGTGAAAATTTCCGACAGGAATCCCGAATTGCCGCGTTATAGTAGGGATGCGTGCCGTGTAAACGGCCGGTAACAACAGGGCGGGACAAAACATGCGGATATCCAGACGGCACTTTCTAGGCACGACTACAGCTGCGGTATTCACGCCTGCGATCATTGGGCGGGCAATGGCAGCTACGGGGGGCCGCGCGCTGCCGATCCCCGATGTTCTGGACCTGCGTGGTGGCGGTGGTCCGGTAACGCTGGATGCAATGGCGGCCCGCAGTAAAATCATCGAGGGGCGCGAGACAGTGACGGTGGGCTACGGGCAGGGTTTTTTAGGCCCTGTGATCCGGGTGAACCGTGGCGAAACCGCGCGTCTGAACCTTGGCAACCGGATTAACGAGCCGGTGACGGTGCATTGGCACGGGATGCATATTGATGGTGATCAGGACGGTGGGCCGCACAGCCCGATTGCCAATGGCGAGGTGATGGAGGCCGCGTTAGACATAGACCAGCCTGCCGCAACGCTTTGGTATCATTCACATATCCATCAACGCACCGCGACCCATGTGTGGTTCGGGCTGGCGGGGATGCTGATCGTGGATGACCCTGATGCGCCTGCGACGGGACTGCCGCAGACTTACGGCGTGGATGACATCCCGCTGGTGGTGCAGGACCGGATTTTTGATTCAGGTGGCCAGATGTTATACGCGCCGCAAGGGCCGACGCGGATGATGGGGTATCGGGGCAGCGAGATTTTGGTGAACGGGGCGATCCGCCCGCAGGCCAGCGTGCCGCCTGCAATGGTGCGGCTGCGGGTTTTGAACGGATCAAACGCGCGGATATTCCATTTTGGATTCGAGGATGGCCGCCAGTTCTATCAAGTGGCGAGCGACGGCGGTCTGCTGCCTGTCCCTGTGCCGATGAACACCCTGACGCTGGCGCCCGCTGAACGCGCCGAGATCATTGTTGATTTCAGCGATGGTGTTGCGGCGCGTCTGCTGTCCGCGCCCGACAACAACACGATGATGGGCGGTATGGGCGGCGGCATGATGGGGATGATGCGTGGGGCGTCACCCGAACCTGTGGGTGATGGTGGCGTGTTCGAGGTGATGACATTTACCGTGGACAAGACCCGTTCGGGCGGGGTGACGGCCCTGCCTCAAACACTGGCGGGCGCACCTGTGCCTGCCTTTGGCGAACCTGTGCGGCGACGCCAGTTCAGCCTTGATATGATGCCCGGAGGTATGGGCATGGGCGGCGGTATGCGCGGCATGATGGGCGGAGGCCACGGCATGGCGATCAACGGCGCGTCGATGGATATGGGCGTGATTAATGAAAAAATGCGGCTGGGCGAGGCCGAGATTTGGCAGGTGTCGACCAGTGAAATGGCGCACCCGTTCCATGTGCATGGTTGCTCGTTTCAGGTGCTGTCGTTAAACGGGCAGGCGGTAGATTTTAACCGCATGGGCATGAAGGATGTGGTGTTGGTTAATGGCACGGCAGAACTGCTGGTGCAGGTGGACCGCAAGGCCGATGCGGACCACCCGTTTATGTACCACTGCCACATTCTGGAACACGAGGATCTGGGAATGATGGGGCAGTTCACCGTGGCCTAGGTTAGCGGCCTGCCCGGTACCGGACGAGGCTGAGCGCACAAATCAGACCGATCGCGATTTCCAGTCCGGTTGCCTGCAAAAGTGTTGTATCGGGCATGCCGTCAACTGCTATGCTTAACACGCGGGAAAACCCGTAGGACAAGTACAGCATGGTTGCGACGATGATCGCGGTAAAGGTCAAAACCGGTATAAATGCGCCTGCAATGATCAGCAATCCAAGGGCCAATAACGCCCCGCCAGGTGCGCGCATTTCATTCATCAGGTTGATATCATCGCCAAGCGCGATGCCTGATGTGGCGTGAAAACCAACTGGAGTGAACAGTTCGGCCCCACCTATTCCGGCGATTATCAGACCTGCAATAAACAGTACGGTTTTTAGCAAAAACGAGTTTTTCATCTTCTGTTTCCTTGTTGATGTGTCGTGTGATTGTCGCGGTTCAGCTGCGCAGGGCTAATAAGCGATGCTGGGTGTGCGGCGCAGATAGTGATCGTCCGTGATCTGTTTCAGCATGAAATCCGCCAGAT
>JAFLKA010000041.1 GCA_022712735.1 Marinosulfonomonas sp.
ATGCCGTAGGGCGCGTTATCGACCGGATCACCCAGATGGCGCCGCCACGGCTGAATTTGGGTGATTTCCGCCTCACCAGCAACAGCAGACTGACCCGCAACAACAGTACCACCAACGGCAATAACGGACGCAAGGAACCCACGCCGCGTTGTCTTATGGTCAGTCTTTTCTATCACTCAGCCCCCTCCCATTCGCAAGTAGAGCAGCTTGTTCAGAACCTCGTTATTATTGTTGTTACAAGTGGCGTCACTCGATTACGCCCCCGTTACTTTAACAGATGTATTCGGATCCAGCTGGATGGTGCCTTGGCGTTTGACCTAGCTTTCGACCCCGTCCCAGATTTCCGGCCCTTCAGTGCCTTCGCGCACCGATGCCCAGCCAGCAACCACATAGGTTTTGGCCGGATCAACCGCCTCGCCGGTTTTCAAAACTGTCATGTTGGTCAGACGCTCGCCTTGCGGTTTGCTAACGTCAATATGATAGCCCATGCCGCCAACCCGCACCATATCGCCGCCCTGTTGATAGTAGGGGTCTGGGTTGAACAGATTGTCGGCCACATCCTCAAGAATGGTCTTGATGGTTTCACCGGTCATTTCCGAGCGATACGCATTCGGATAGGTCATGGCGGTGGCGTTATAGATGTCCTCGCGGGTGATCGGATCGCCCGGCAGCAGGCTCGGACCCCAGCGGAAACCGGGGCTAAGGGCGATATCGGCCTCACGCTCGTCAATCAGCGCGTTACAGATCAGATCATCCCACGTGCCGTTGAAATTGCCGCGACGGTATAGCAGGCTGTCGGTGTGGCCGATCACCTCGCTCATTTCATCAATGTAGGGCGCGCGTTCCGCATCAATAGCGGCGGCGACTTCCGCATCAGGCTCGATCACGTCCGAAAAGACCGGAATCAGCTTGTGACGGAAACCCATCAGCTGGCCATCGCGCACGTCCAGATCAACGCGCGATACGAATTTACCGTTCGAGCCCGAGGCAATCAGCATGGTTTTATTCACCAGCACCGGTTCGGGCAGCGCGTCATGGGTGTGGCCGGTCAGGATCACGTCGATGCCATCGACCTTGGCCGCCAGTTGGCGATCCACGTCAAAGCCGTTGTGGCTCAGGAGCACCACCAGATCAGCGCCCGCAGCACGCACTTCGGCCACCACTTCGCGCATCCGTTCCTCGCGCACCCCGAATGACAGGCCGGGGAACATCCAGCCCGGATTGGCGATCGGCATATAAGGAAAGGCTTGGCCGATCACGGCGATTTTCGCCCCGCCGCGCTCAAAGAATTTGTAAGGCTCCAGCGCCGGTTCGTCCCACTCGTTGTCAAACACATTGGCCCCAAGGAACGGGAAATCCAGCGTTTCGACAATTTCATTCACCCGATCAACGCCCAGCGTATATTCCCAGTGCGAGGTCATCGCGTCGGGCTTCATCAGGTTCATCACGTTGACCATATCCTGCGCGTCAGTCTTCAGGCAGGTGTAGGAACCGTGCCACGTATCTCCGGCATCCAGCAGCAACGCGTCAGGGCGCGCGGCGCGGATCGATTTGATGATGGTCGCCATCCGGTCCAGACCACCCATGCGACCGTACCCTTTGGCCAGCGATTCAAAATCGGTGTAGGACAGCGCGTAGGCTTCGGGCGTACCGGGTGTCAGGTTGAACATTTTCAGGAAATCGGCACCAGTGACATGCGGCGGCATGCCGTTCACAGCACCAATGCCCAGATTGATCTCGGGCTCGCGGAAATAGACCGGCTTCATCTGGCCGTGGATGTCACAGATATGGATCAGGGTGATATTGCCAAAGGTGTCAAAATCCAGCAACTGGTCTTGGGTCAACGCTTGCTGCGCCGCAAGTTTGGCCCAGTTTCCAACGCCCGAAGCGCCGTAGATGGCCGATGCTGCTACTGTAGCCTGCAAAAAGTCGCGACGCGATATCATATTCCTGGTCTCCTTGGTTCATAGTCATGCAGGTTCAGGGGACAAAAGCCCCCACCACCCAGTTCTGTATAAATCGACAAACAAATAAAAAAGCGCCCCACGTTATGCAGGGCGCTTTTGTTATCTTAGTTACGGATTGATGGTCCTTCGACCGACAAACCGTTACCGCGTGATGTGACATACAGTTCCAGCGCAAGGAAATCCTCGCTGCCGGGCTTATATGTCTTGGCGCGTGTATCACGTACACAGCCTTTGAAACGCGCATGAACCGAATTCAGCTTGGCGTTTTTCAGACGGTAAACCGGAAATCCGTTGATCTGGCCTTGGGACAGATGATCGGCACGAATGTACTCGTCATAGTTGTCCTCGTGACAATTAGCACAGGACATCTCCAACTGGCCGGTTCTGGTGTAATACATTTCCTTACCACGCTCCCACATTGACTGTGCAGGACCATCAATAGCAACGTTTACCGGCATGCCGCGCGATTGCAGAGTGACCAGCGCATTCATTGCAGTCATTTTGCCCTTGGTCAGGCTCCATTCCTCGGCACCCATACGGGTTGTGCGGCAGTTGTTGATCTCCATATCAATGGAACGAACCGCATTGGCATCCTCGCGCCATTTTGGATATGTCGCCTTAACGCCAGCCATGCTTTCTGCAACATCGC